>JACRBR010000237.1 GCA_016213125.1 Chloroflexota bacterium
CGCGGGGCCGCCGGATTGTCGTCGAAGCGTCCTCGGGTGCGGTGCGGTCGCTGCTCACGATCGACTTTGATACCGTCACCGCGAAGGGCCCGCTGCGGATGACTGCCGCGGGCGTGGACCAGGCCCAGATAGACGCTGCCATTCAGTTCCGCACGAGCGAAGTGACCGTGAAGTTCCCGGTCAAGGGTGGGGAACTGACGGCGGAAGGCAGTGGCGTGCTGCGCGCCAACTGGCAACTACTGCTCGCTGGGTGGGCGGACGGCCCCTGCGTGGCCGAGGCGACGTTTACCATCAGTCTCCGCGGCACAGCCTCCGGCGCCACGCTCGCGGGCACTGGAAGCTCGCTCGGCACGGGAGTGGCGATCATCACGGGCTGCGACAAGGACGACGGCTTCTCGTCCGACTCAGACCCATTCCGGTTCGAAGGGACGTACGACGAGCCGGAGGGCAAAGTCACCCTCCGGATTTACGACGCCGAGGACGACTCGGGCGAGCTCTACATCCTCTTCCTCGGCGTGGTGCAATAGCGAAGGCCTGCAGCAATCAACGGCAGGCCTTCAGGACGTAGACCTTAGAACCCGGTGCTAGTCCGAGCGGCGGCCCCAGGCGGCGTGCCGTGGCGCGCGGCGCTGTTCGCCCCGCTCGCTCCGGTCCGCCGGCGACGATGCGTACACGGCCGCGCCGCGTTCGACGCGGGGCGCGCGTTCCGAGGCGGGGCCGCGTTCACCGTTGCCAGCAAGGCGGTTGGCGTTGCCCGGGCCGAAGCGGCGCGGGGGCTGTCCGTTGTTACCAGTGGGGACGTGGCGGCGGGCGTTGTTCATGCCCGGCCGGGGGCCGGGGGCGAGACGCGGTTCCCGCATCGCGGACAGGTCTTCCGTCGGGGGAGTCCAGCCAGCCAGGTCGCCGAGGCGGGCGTCACCGGCAGACATCGGCACGACGGCCTCGCTGACTTTCGCCTCGCGGCGGAGGATGTTGACGTCGCGCATCTGTTCGGGGGCGACGAGCGTGACGACGATGCCGGAGGCTCCCGCGCGGGCAGTACGGCCCGAGCGGTGGAGGTAGGTCTTGGTGTCTTCCGGCGGGTCGTGGTGGACGACGATATCGACGCCGTCGACGTGGATGCCGCGGGCGGCGATGTTGGTCGCCACGAGGACGGGCATTGTGCCGCGAGAGAATGCTGCAAGGGCACGCTCGCGCTTCGGCTGGCTCATCCCGCCATGCAGCGCGCCCGCTTCGAGGCCCTTGACGGCGAGCTGCTTCACCAGCCGCTCCGCGCCGCGCTGGGTACGGACGAAGAGGAGGGTGCGGTTCGGCCCGGAAGCGATGTCGGCGGCGACGCCAACCTTTTCCTCTTCGGACACGCCGATGAAGCGGTGGAGCATGGTGGGCTCCTCCTCTTCCGGCGTCACGGCTTCGTGAAAGACGGGATCCTTCTGGTAGCGGCGGACGAGAGCATCAACCGCGCCGTCAAGGGTGGCCGAGAAGAGCAGCGTCTGGTGCTCGTGCTGGATGCGGCGAAGGATCTGCTCGACCTGCGGCAGGAAGCCGAGGTCGGCCATCTGGTCCGCTTCGTCGATGACGACCGTCTTGATGGCGGTCAGGTCGAGGGCTGCGCGCTGGAGCAGGTCGTTCAGGCGGCCGGGGGTCGCGATGACGATATCGATGCCAGCGCGGAGGACATCCGACTGGCGGTTGAGGGACATGCCCCCGTAGACAGCCGTGATGCGGACGCCTCGGACGGTGGCGACGAGGCCAAGGGAGCGCGCGACCTGGCTGGCCAGTTCGCGGGTGGGGACGAGGACGAGGGCCTGCGGCCGCTTCGGCTGGCTCTTCGTCATCCGTTCGATGATCGGGAGGCCGAAGGCGAGCGTCTTGCCGGAGCCAGTGCGGGCCTTGCCGCAGACGTCGAGGTTGTTCAGGGCGTCCGGGATGGTCATGGATTGGACGGGGGTTGGCTCGGTGATGCCGCCCTTCGCGAGGGCGTTGACGAGTGGTCCCGAGATGCCGAGAGCGGCAAACGGGGACGGCGCCCCCGGGGTCGCCCGCCTCGGAGCGGCGGCGTCAGGGAGCGTGGTGGTGGGGCGCACGGCGGTTGCCGGTGCGGCCGTCTTATTGTTCAGGGTAAGCAGAAAGTTCGATCTCCATCGTGTTGTAGGTTGAAGCAGGGCGAGGCCCATTCCGGGAAAACCTCAACCACCGCATGTACAACAACAGAGCCGAGGAAAACACCGGCGGCACGGCGAATGCGTGCGCGCTCTGCAGACACCATAACACAGATGGCCGACGGCCGTCGGCCGTCCGACCCGGCTCAGCCCTGGTCCCGTACCCGGCTCAGCCCATCGAGGATGAAGTCGAGTCCGAACTCAAAGCTGTCGATGTGTTCGCCGCCTTCGATGTGTTGCCGGACGTGCTCCGCAAGGTACGGATAGTCGCCGGCGGCGAGCGTCGCCAGTAAGCCCGTTGCAAGCTGCTGAAGTTCCGGCCCGGGCGGGAAGCTCACTTGCTGGGTAGTGAACCCCACGATGTAGAAGTCGAGGACGTGGTAGGCGGCATACGTCGGCTCGATCGCGAAGCCCCCCTGGCGCAGACAGGCGAAGACTGTGTCCATGTACCGCAGGCGCGCCGGGCCCGGCGCCTGCCGGGTCCACAGAGCGCACGCCCATGGGTGGCGCCGGAGCACGCGGTGGGCCGAGATCCCGCTCTGCCTCATCGCCGCTTTCCAGTCCACGCCCAGGACCGGGAGTTCGATCTCGCCGATCGCGGCGTCGGTGATGCCGTCCAACAAGTCCTCCTTGCTGGCGACGTGGTTGTAGAGCGACATCGCCTCGACGCCGAGTTCCTGGCCAAGTTTGCGCATACTCAGCGCGTCGAGCCCGCGCAGGTCTGCCAGCGCAATGGCCGCGCGAAGTACACGCTCCCTGCTCAACGGGAGACGCGTGGTTGCTTTCTGGTCCGGCATCGTTTCCTGTTTCCCGGGTCTTAAGGTTGACGAACTTACGATGTAAATCTACCATGGCTTACGGCGTAAGTCGGCGGGGCAACCCCGGAGGCTGCGGGCCAAGACTGACAGCCCGGAGGCGACGCGATGAAAGCAGTTATCCAGGAGAAATACGGCTCTCCCGAGGTGCTCGAAATCCGCGAGATGGCAAAGCCGGCCGTCGCGCCTGGCAACGTCCTGGTGCGAGTCCGCGCCGCCGCCGTAAATCCGTACGACTGGCATGTCCTGCGAGGCAGCCCGTTCCTGGTCCGGATCGCGTTTGGGTTGCTCAGGCCCAAACAGAAAACGCCAGGACGTGACTGGGCGGGGACGGTCGAGGCCGTCGGCGAGGCGGTCACCCTGTACCAGCCAGGTGACGAGGTATTCGGGATCAGCGCGGGGGCCTTTGCCGAATACCTGTGTGTCAGCGAAGACAGACCGGCCCCAAAACCCGCGAACATCACGCATGAAGAAGCGGCAGCCGTGCCTATGGCGGCGCTAACCGCCCTCCAGGGCCTGCGTGACAAAGGTAGGATTCAGCCCGGGCACAGGGTGCTGATCAACGGGGCGTCCGGCGGCATCGGCACCTTCGCCGTCCAGATCGCCAAGTCGTTCGGCGCCAATGTCACCGGCGTGTGCAGCACGAAGAATGTGGAGCTGGTGGCTTCGCTGGGCGCGGACCGGGTCATCGACTACCGCCATGAGGACTTCACCCGCAATGGCGCGCGGTACGATCTTGCCCTGGACACCGTGGGGAATCGTTCGCTATCGGATTGCCAGCGAATATTGGCTCCGAACGGGGTTTACGTCACGGCTGCGTATTCGCTGCGGCGCATGGTGTGGCAAGCGGTCCGCAGGCCGAAGAACGTGGCCGGGATCTACACGCAGATCCGCCGCGAGGACCTCGTCGTCATGAAGGAACTCATGGAGGCTGGGAAGGTCAGGCCGGTCATCGACAGGCGCTACCCGCTGAGCGAGATCGCTGAGGCGATCCGGTATGTCGAAGAAGGACACGCCCGGGGGAAAGTCATCATCACGATCTGAACCGCAATGCACCGTGCAAACAGCGCCAGCGGCTCGTAGGCTCTCGCCTATCTGGAGCGAAGCGACGGGGCGCGTGATGGACGACTACGGCTACGGTGAAGCGGAGCAGCTGACTTACCAGACGGTGCTCGCATTCGCGCGCGACCGGGTGGCGCCGGGCGCCGCCGAACGGGACCGCACCTCCGCGTTCGACTACGCACTGTACGGCGAGCTGGGCGCGCTCGGCGTACCCGGCATGCTCTACCCCGAGTCGGTTGGCGGCACAAATGCCTCAACGCTAGCCTTCTGCCTGGCGCTGGAAGCGATCAGCCGCGTCGACATGTCGCTCGGCTGGGTGCTGTGGGTCGGCGCAGGCGGGGCCCGTTCGATGTTGCGCGGCAGCGACGAACAGGTGGCGGCCTGGCGGGAGCGCTTCGTCCTGCCGATGGTGGCCGGGGAAACGGTCAGCGCAGGCGGGATCACAGAACCGGACGCGGGCTCAGATACGGCGGGCATCCGCACGAAGGCTGTGCGTGACGGCGGCGAGTGGGTGCTGAACGGTTCGAAGATTTTCATCAGCAACGCGGGGCTGGAGCACTGCGCCTTCGTGACGGCGCTGGCGCGGACGGAAGACGGGTTTGGGCTGTTCGTTTTGCCCACGGGCACGCCGGGCTACACGATGGGCCCGCCCTTGAGGAAGATGGGCCTGCATTCGGCGGACACGCGCGAACTCTCCTTCGCCGACTGCCGTATTCCCGCGTATCACCTGCTTGAGAGCGGCGGCGGCGGACGGCAGCAGGTGGTTGGCTCCGGCTTCGCCCTGACGCGGGTCTACCTGGCCTCGCAGGCCGTAGGGCTGGCGGGCGAGTGCTTCGACCTGTCGCTGGAACACGCGCGCGGCCGGGTGGCGTTCAAGCGCAAGATCGGGCAGTTCCAGCACGTCCAGGCGATGCTCGTGGACATGTACCTCGGGCTCGAAACGGGCCGGCTGCTGCGCGACAGGGCAGCCCGGATGAGCGATGCGCGGATCCCGTACATCAAGGAGGCGGCCTTGGCCAAGCTGCATTGCACGGAGATGGCGAAGCGCGCGGCAGACATGGCGGTCCAGGTCTTCGGCGGGCTGGGCTACATGGACGACACGCCGGTATCGCGCTACTACCGGGATATCCGCGCGGCGACCATCGCCGAGGGCACCTCCGAAATCCAGAAGCACATCATTGCGCGGGAGATCGGGGCGCTGGGCTAGGGCACGGTCCGCGACCACGCCAAGCACCGGCGGTGGGTGAGCTTGGCGTGGCTGACAGCTCTGCTGGCGAGAACGGCCTCCATCGCGCGACGGCGGCGCGCCCGGTAGTTCAGATGTCGAGGTGGGGCGCGAAGAGGGTGCGGAGGCGCGATGCGATGTCTTCGACTTCGCGCAGTTCGCCGGTAGTGACGGCGATCACGAAGTCGTAAAGGGCGTCCAGCTCCGGAACCGTGGCGACGCCATTGAACGCGAGAAACAGTAGCATCGCGGCGACGCCCGCGCGCTTGTTCCCATCGAGAAATCGGTGAGCGATAACCACACCCCGTAACAGCGAGGCTGCCTTCTCGGCAAGCCCAGGGTAGAACTCCTTCCCGAAGGCTTCGGCGGGAGGCCTAAGCAGCGCACTTTCCAGTTTGGCGAAAGAAAGAAGCGGCGCCGGGCGTGCCCCTCCGTCCCGGAGGATCGCCTCGTGGTAAGCGATCTCTTCATCGACGGTGATGTAACGGGTCACTCGGCGAGGCGGCGGAACAGCGGGCGATATGACTCCAGTTGGCGTTCGATGATCGCGCGCACTTCGGACGACACGGCCGAGGGGCAATACTGGCTGGTTACAGAACC
>JACRBR010000238.1 GCA_016213125.1 Chloroflexota bacterium
AGCGCCTCGACGAGTGCCACGTTCGTGTCACCTTCGACGAGCCGCAGTCGGCCGTCACGCCGGGCCAGGCGACCGTCTTCTACGAAGGCGGCGTCGTGCTGGGCGGCGCGTGGATCACCGCGGCCGTCGAACCGCCCGCCGGCGCGCCTGCGGTCCCGCGTCGTGGCGCTGCGGAATGCGCCGACGTCTCTCATGCCGTCACTGACGACCCTTGTGACGGCCGCGCCGCTTCGGTCGGCGCGCGGGGTTTTCAGGATGCGACGTGACCGCGCCGCAGGCATCGAATCCGCCTCCGTCCACCGGTCGCCCTCGAGTGCTCGTGTTGCACGCCGGCGCGCTGGGCGACCTGATCCTCTCTCTGCACTTTCTCCAGAGATCAGGCTTGACCGCTGCATCGGAGACCACGCTCGCGTCGCGTTCGTCTTGGGCGTTGTGGGCCGCGAAGCAGGAGTTCGTCGATCATGCGGTCTTGATGGATCGCATCGGATTCCACGCGATCCACTGCAATCCGGCGGCCGTTCCCCCAGCGTTACGTGAGTTTCTGAACTCGTTTGATCACGTGCTGAGTCTTCTCGGCGGACGGGACGAATCCGTCTCCCAACATCTCGGCGAAACCGTCGGTCATGACAAGCTGACCTGCATCGACCCGCGTCCCTCCCCGCGCACCTTGGAGGAGGGGACACACATCGTCGACCAGTGGCTGCAGGACTGGCAAGCAGCCGCGTCGCATCCAAAAAGCGCGTCGCTTCAGCCCGCGAACTCAATCGCACGGCAGCTCCGCCGTGTGCCGACCAACGCGAATGCAAGTCGCACGGCGTTAAGACCCGAAGTTCCGCACGTGCCGACGACCTCCGCCTTTTCATCTGCGAAATCTGCGCCATCTGCGGATAAACCTCTTCCGGCTGCTCGGTGGATGGTGCTGCTGCATCCCGGCAGCGGAGGACTGGCCAAGTGCCTGCCGCTCGAAGCATTGGAACAGGTCGCGGCTGCGGTCGCCTCGCGCGGAGATTCCATTGGTTGGATAATCGGGCCTGACGAGAACGAGCGATTTGGCGAAGGCTTTGCCGATCGGCTCAGGCTGACAGCTCCCCTGGTCTGGGAGGAACACCCTGGCAAAGCCGTCGCCGCCCTGCGATGGGCATCCGCCTACATCGGCATGGACGCGGGGATGACTCACGTGGCCGCTCTGCTGGGAGTGCCGACGCTGGCGGTTTTCGGTCCGACTGACCCGCGTGTGTGGCGACCGCTCGGGCCGACCGTGCGCTGCATGAGGTTTCCTGAGGAGCAGGAGGCGCTTTCTTTGTGGATTGAGAAACTTTGTGCGGAATTGCGCGCGGTTCTGCTGGATACGCTTACATGCCCAGTTGCCGATACCCGAACCCCAGCAGCGCGCTCCCTAGAATGACGGGGATGAGATTCCACTTGAGCCGGGTCAAGCCCACAAGCGCCGCCGCGCCGGCCAGCACTGCGAACCCATCGACTCCGCCGCCTTTCGGCAGCACGACCTGCAGGGCGAACCACACGGCCAAGTTGAGGACGACGCCCACGACGGCGGCGGTAATCGCGGAAAGCGCCGCGCTCAGCGTGGCGCTGCCGCGCATGCGCTCGATGTACGGCGCGCCGAGGAAAATCCAAAGAAAGCAGGGTGCGAACGTCACCCACGTCGTCATGAGTGCCGCGAGCGTGGCACTTACCAAGGGAGGCGCGGCGCCAGGCTGATGGTAACCGCCGAGGAAGCCGACCCACTGCACCACCATGATGAGCGGTCCAGGCGTCGCCTCCGCCAGCCCCAGCCCGTCGAGCATCTGCGGACCGGTGAGCCACCCGAACCGTTCGACCGCCTGCTGCGCGACGTAGGGCAGCACGGCGTACGCGCCGCCGAACGTCACCATCGCGGCCTTGCTTAAGAACAGGCCTTCCTTGACGAGCACGTCATCCCATCCGCGCCACCATCCCGCGGCGAGAACCGGCGCCCACCACAAGGCCCCCGCAACCAGAATGACCCGAACGGCCCGACCGATCGACGGACGCGCATGCTCCGGCGTCTCGTGATGATCGGAAAGGACGGCCGTGTCCGGCGATGCTGCGCCGTGTCCGCGAATGATCACGAACAAGTCCGGACGTGCGCGCGAGCCGATCAGCCCGATCAAGCCCGCTGCGAGAATAATGGCGGGAAACGGGACTTTGAAGAAGTAGATCGCCACGAACGCCAAGCCGGCGAGGCTCCACATGACGCCGTTCTTGAGCGCTTTCTTTCCGATGCGCCACACGGCGGACGCCACGACGGCCATGACTGCCGGCTTCAATCCATAAAAGAGCGATTCCACCGACGCGACGTGGCCGTAGGTGACGTACACGTACGAGAACGTCCAGAGGATGAACACCGCGGGGAGCACGAAGAGCGTCCCCG
>JACRBR010000243.1 GCA_016213125.1 Chloroflexota bacterium
ATTGGCCGCAGCTCAGGCGGCATGACCGGCAGCACCGTGAACACCATCCAGTCCGGCCGGTTGCCGGACTTGCGGAGCGACTCGATCACCTTCAGCCGCTTGGTGGCCTTCTTGCGCCGCTGGCCCGAGGTGGAGTGAACCTCCACCTGCAGCTTCTCGCGAAGCTTGTCCAGATTCACGCGCTCGAGGATCTTGAGGACGGCTTCGGCGCCCATCCCCGCCTCGAAGACAGCGCCGTACCGGTCCTGCATCTCCTTGAACTTGGATTCCTGCAGCAGGATCATCTTGTCGTTCTCGGCGGGATCGACAAGCTCTTCCAGTTCCTGGATGCGCTCCTGGTACTGCGCGTACACCTCCTGGCGCGCGCCCCCCGCGCGCTCCTCCAGTGGTCGGAGCTCCTCCGTGATCTTCGTCCGCTTCTGTTCGATGGCTGCGTCCGCCATCAGGACGGCGTCCTCGCGCTTCTTCTTGAACTCGGCATCCATGGCGTGGACGCGGCTCTGCGCGACCTTCTTCAGGCCGCTCACGACGCTCTTTTCGATGACGGCTCCGCGCTCGATTACCAGTTCATCGGCCAGGCGATAGCCCTTGCGGGCGGACTTGCCGATGAGCTCGCCCAGCTCCTCCTGGTACTCGATGGCCTGCTGCATGACGGCGTCGGCGCGTTCCTGCCGCTCCTGCTCCAGGGTGGCCAGGCGCTTTTCCTTCTCGGCCGCCGCTTCGCTCTCGGCTTCGGCCAGCTGGTCGCGAAGCTCCTGCACGCGCTCCGAGTACTGCTTCTCCGCCTGCGCGGCGGCCTTGTCCATCTCCTCCTGGAGGTGGTCCATCGCGCGCTTCTTTGCGTGCTCGTCCACGGTGGTCACGATGAACTGCGCGAAGTACAACACCCGCTCCAGGGAGCGTGGGGAGACATCCAGCAGCAGGCCGATCCGGCTCGGCGTGCCCTTCACAAACCAGATGTGGCTCACGGGCGATGCCAACTCGATGTGGCCCATGCGCTCACGGCGCACCTTGCTGCGCGCCACTTCGACGCCGCACTTGTCGCACACGATGCCCTTGTAGCGGACCCGCTTGTACTTGCCGCAGTAGCACTCGAAGTCCTTCGTGGGCCCGAAGATCTTCTCGCAGAAGAGCCCGTCCGTCTCCGGCTTGAGCGTGCGGTAGTTGATCGTCTCGGGCTTGGTCACTTCCCCGTAGGACCACGACCGGATCTGCTCCGGCGAAGCCAACGAAATACGGACCTGGTTGAAGTCATTTACCTCAAGCACTGACTCTGTCCTCGCCCTTCTCGAACCCGGAGAGGTTGATCCCCTCAAGCTCCGGCATCGCGTCGCCTTCTTCCACGAACTCGACGGACTCTTCTTCTTCGTTCAGCACCTCGACCGACAGGCCCAGGCTCTGCAGCTCCTTCACGAGGACCTTGAACGACTCCGGCACGCCCGGCTCCAGGACGTCCTCGCCCTTGACGATGGACTCGTACGCCTTCACGCGCCCGACGATGTCGTCCGACTTCACCGTCAGCAGCTCCTGCAGGACGTGGGCCGCGCCGTAGGCCTCCAGAGCCCACACCTCCATCTCGCCGAACCGCTGGCCACCGAACTGCGCCTTGCCGCCCAGCGGCTGCTGGGTGATGAGCGAGTACGGGCCCGTGCTGCGGGCGTGGATCTTGTCTTCCACCAGGTGGACGAGCTTCAACATGTAGATGTAGCCCACGGTCACCGGCTGGTCGAACGGATCGCCCGTGCGCCCGTCCAGCACAATCTGCTTGCCCCACGTCGGCGGGGCGAACCCCGCGGCGATCGCCTCGTTCACCTTCTCTTCGAGCTTTTCGTCCGCGATCCCGCGCACGCGCTTCAGCCCCACCTCGTTCTCCAGCCACAGTTCAAGGCACGCGCGTTTTGCCGCCCCGATGTTCTGGTCGTTCAGGACCTCACGCGCGTCGTACCCCTGTTGGGTCAACCACTGCTCCAGCATCGGGATGTTCAGCCGCTCGTACGCCAGCGAGTTCACGCCCTCGTCGTTTGCGGGCGAATGGCGGCTCAGCGCCTCCGCCTGCTGGCCGAGCCACGCGCGTCCAAGCTCGTCCTCGATCATCTTGTCGCTGGCACCGTCGAACACCGGTGTCACCGCGCGGAACCCCAGCGCGTTCGCCGCCCAGCCCAGGTGTGTCTCCAGCACCTGTCCCACATTCATGCGGCTCGGCACGCCGATCGGGTTCAGGATGATGTCGACGGGCGTGCCGTCCGCCAGGTACGGCATGTCTTCGACGGGAAGGATGCGTGCCACAACGCCCTTGTTGCCGTGGCGTCCGGCCATCTTGTCGCCCTCGGACACCTTCCGCCGCTGGGCGATCGAAACGCGCACCAGTTCGTTCACGCCGGCGGGCAACTCGTCGTGCGTCTCCCGCTTGAAGACCTTCACGTCGATGACCTTGCCGCGCTCGCCGTGTGGCACGCGGAGCGAGGTGTCTTTCACCTCGCGCGCCTTCTCACCGAAGATCGCCCGAAGGAGCTTCTCTTCGGCCGTCAGCTCCGTCTCGCCCTTTGGCGTGATCTTGCCGACCAGAATGTCGCCGCTGTTCACCTCGGCGCCGATGCGGATAATGCCGTTCTCGTCCAGGTCCCGGAGCGATTCCTCACCCACGTTCGGGATATCGCGGGTGATCTCCTCCGGCCCCAGCTTGGTGTCCCGTGACTCCACCTCGTGCTTCTCGATGTGGATTGACGTGAACTTGTCGTCGCGGACCAGCCGTTCGGACAGGATGATGGCGTCCTCGAAGTTGTAGCCCTGCCACGACATGAACGCGCACAGCACGCTCTGTCCCAGCGCCAGCTCGCCCTTGTTTGTCGAGCTGCTGTCCGCAAGCGGATCGCCCTTGCGAACGCGGTCCGCCTTCTTGACCGTCGGCCGCTGGTTGATGCACGTGCCCTGGTTGGACCGCACGAACTTCAGCAGCGGGTGACGCGTCGGCTCGCCGTCGCCGTCGTACTGCACCAGG
>JACRBR010000245.1 GCA_016213125.1 Chloroflexota bacterium
CCGGGAATGGCGGCGGCGAGCTTATCGCCCGAGCCGACGAGCGTGTCGGCCTCGCCGATCAGGACCATGACGGGCAGCGTTGTGTCCGCGAGTTTCACGGGATCGTAGCCGGGAGCGCGAGGGGCGCGCTGCATGGCGGCGAGGGCGGCGAGATCGTTGCCGGTGGCCTCGGCGAACATGCGGAAGCCGCGGGCAGTGGGGTCTTCGGCTTCGGCACCGGCGGGAGCTTCCATAGCGTCGGCGATGGCCTGACCACGGGCGGCTCCGCGGCCGGTGAGCACCATGTCGCCGACTCCGGCGAGGATGACGCTGCGGAAGCGCTCCGGGTTGCGGACGAGGAGCGTGGCGGAGATGAAGCCGCCCATCGAGTAGCCGGCGAGGTCGGCCTGCGCGACGCCGAGACGGTCCATGAGGGCGATAACGTCGTCGGCCATCATCGTGCCGCCGTAGAAGGCGGGGTCGTGGGGTTTGCCGCTCTTACCGTGGCCGCGGCAGTCGAGGGCGATCACCCGGCGGCCCGCGGTGAGCAGCGCATCGATGAGGCCGGGGGCGCGCCAGTTGCCGTCGAGGCTGCTGGCGAAGCCGTGCACGAGGACAACGGGCGGGCCCTCGCCTTCGTCGATGTAGTTGATGTCGACGCCGTTGTTGTGGAACGAGGGCATGCGTGACTCCTTCGTCTTTCAGGCCGGCTGCAAGAGGCCGGCGCGCATCTCCGCGGCGGAGACGCCGGCCGTGGAATCGATGATGCGGATGGCGGCGCGGGTGACGGCGGGCAGGCTGGGGCGGTGGATCTTGTCGAGCGTGTCCATCGAGTCGAAGAGGTAGAACGGGGCCGTCAGGTAGTGCACGAGGGGCACGCCGGCGAGGTGGAAGTCGGCGCCATCGGTGGTGGGCTTCTCGCCGAAGGCATCGGGCGGGAGCATGAGGGAGCGGCGGAGATCCTCGGCCTCGATAGCGGACTGTACAGCGGACTGCAGGCGCGGGATGCGGGAGGTGAACCACCAGCGGACTTCGGGCTCGCCGGTCGCACGGAGAACGCCGTCCTCTCCTTCGGCGATCTCGCTAGCGGCGTGCTCCAGATGGACCTCGAGGACGCAGCGGTCGAGATTGGCGCGGTGGGTGGCGACGAAGGTGCGTTGGCCGGCACCACCCGCCATGTGGCCGGCGTTCACGAGGAAGACCATGCGGTGGGGGCGGCCAGACTGCGGGACGCGCGACCAGTACGCCGCCTGCGCGAGTACGAGCGAGATTCCTGACGAGTCCTCGACGGCGGATGACCAGGGGCCGTCGTGGTGCGAGCCCACGATGACGGTCTCTTCATCGGCGCCGGGGAGTTCGCCGACGATGTTGTGGGCGGTGATGGTGCCGCCAGTTGCCTCGGTGAGCAGGCGGATCTTCACAGGGCCAGCGGCCAGCAGGTCGCGCAGTCGGGCACCATCGCTGCCGCTGATCCAGGCGCCCGGGATGGGACGTCGCTCGCCGTCGTAGGGGACGTAGTAATCGTGGGAGTCGCCGGGGTAGGCGTTCAGGACGCCGATGAAAGCGGCGGCGCCAGCCTCGATAGACGGCTCCATGACGGCCTGGAACTCGCGGCCGAAGGGCTGGATGTGCGCGCCGGTCGCGAAGGTGCCGGCGGGATCGTAGGACGACGTCGCGAAGTTCTTCTCCATGATGGTGTGAGGTACGCGCATGAGGGTGACGTCGTAGAGGGAGGCGGCGCCGCGCACGCGGCGGGGATCGTCGCGGTCGAAGGCGACGAGGTCCAGGTCGAGGCCGGCGACAGCGGCGTCGCTTGCGTTGGCGGCGAGGGGCAGCGGGAAGCAGGGCACGTCGATGGCGCGGCCGCCGGCGGGTGTGACCGTAAGGGAGGCCGGCTTCGGCTCCCAGTACGGCATTTCGACGGGCTCGGCGCGGACGTTCTCGAGGCCGAAGGTACGGAACTGCTGCTGGATCCAGTCCTCGGCCCAGCGGTCGGCGGGGTAGCCGGGTCGGCGGACGCCGTGACTGTAGACCTCTTCGAGCCAGGCGAAGATGGCGTCTTCGGAGGGGACGTGAGCGTCGTGCATGCGTCGCGTCTTTCGGGCGGGGGCGACGTCAGCGTAGCCCCGCCCGACGCTTGCGCCAAGGAGTCGCACGCGGCGGCGCATGGCACCGCCGATTTCGCGCGATCAGATACCCCGCCTACGAAGCGCTTGGGGTCAGTCGGACCAGAGTGCGTAGCGCTGGGCACGGCGCAGCTTGAAGTCGGTGTCGGAAAGCTGAAAGCCGTGGGTGCGGATCTTCTTCAGGATCAGGTCGAGCTGCTTTCGCTCGGGCGAGGTGATGGCCTTGGCGAAGAGGTCCTCGTAGAGCTGCTCCGAGATGGAGACAATCTCGGCGGCGACTTCCTTACCCTTGGGAGTGAGCTCGATGCTGACGGCGCGGCGGTCCTCCGGATCGGGGGCGCGGCGCACCCAGCCGTGAGCCTCGATGCGGTTGAGGATGCCGGTAATGCTCTGGGTTTCCTGGAAGAGCAGGGTCGCGAGCAGGCTGGGGCGCATGGGCTTCTCGGCAAAGTGGAGCAAGCCCAGGACGCGGGCCTGTGACGCTGAAATGCCGAGGTGGTAGAAACGGCGTTCGAGCAACTTGTATGACATCCAGTACAGCTCTGTGACGAGCACCCAGGGGCTGAGCTGTTGCAGAATCTTTGGGTCCATGGTGGCCGCCTTGGTCTGTGGTGACATCTTCCTCTCCCTCCTGCAAGGCGCGGCATGATCCGCGGCTTGTGATTGTGCTCCAGGTGATGCTGTGGAGGCCGGCTGAACTACGACTGCTCCCGAGTCCGGCGACTGGACGGCGAGGGCGCGGGGCCCAGGCCGCGCGATTCGCACGAGTACAGTACTCGCGTACGAACCCCTATGTGCTCCGTTTGTACGCTAGTTCCGCCGATCAGTCAATACCGGGGAATCACGGGGGAATCACGGGGGAATCACGGAAGCCTAGGATGGGCCCAAATGGAGGGCATCCATATCCCATCGCCAATAGTGGCGGGACTTCCGCGATTCGTTCCCGGGGAAGAGGTCCTGTTCGACCTGGCGCGGGCGGAGTTCTGGCAGGAGTCGCACACGCCGCGCCGTAAGCCCCGGTGGGGGATAGGGCGGATCCTGGGGTGGCGGATGGAGGCGGAGGCGGTGGTGTACACGCTGAGCGTGCGGTTTGCGACCCGCCCGCTGCTGTGCCGCGTTCCGGAGCTGGACATTGAGGGCGTCGCCTGAGCCGCGCGATCACTCGCGCGACGAAGGACCTTCGGTGACGGCGTCACGGTCGAGATCGGCAGCGTAGGACGCGTAGCCGAAGTGCGTCCCGTGCGCCCACCGGCTCTCCACCCACCAGAGGACGAGACCGACCGACAGCGCGCCGAGGCTATCGGAGAAGATGTCGTTCGCGGTATCCCAGCGTCCGTTCACGCGTGTTGAATTGAACACGACATCACCGATGAATTCGTAGACCTCCCAGCCGAATCCGGTGGCGACTCCGATGGCGACGGAGAACATGAGGCGGTCCATCGAAGGCCACCGCAGATTGCCTCGGCGATACAGACAGCGCAGGCAGTCGTAGATGCCGGCCGAGACGGCGGCCACACCGGCGAAATGGGTGAGCTTGTCGTACGACGCTATCTGGGCGTACAGGTTGCCGTCGGTTCCGAGCACATCAGCGAAGGCGCAGATGACGGCGACGCCGTGTGTCATGCGGGAGAGGCCACCCTGGCGGGCGAAGATGACCTCGCCACCGACGAGCAGCACCAGGAAGACGGCCACCTGACCGACGAGGTAGCCCCAGAAGTCGGTGAAGCCCGGCGTGAGACGTTGTGCGATAAGGAGGTAGGCAAGGAGACCGCCGAGCGAGAGGAAGGAGAAGAGGGCCCTTCGGTTCTCGCCCAGAGTGTTCCAGGTCAGGGTGGCAGCGCCCGCGGCGGATGAAACGCCGGCATGCAAGGCACGCGCTGCGCGGACGGACGCGCCCCGTACCGCAGCGGGGCGGCTCATGACGAAGATGGGGCCGGCGGTGAAAGCGAACCCGACCAAGCCATCGATCCAGAAGTGGTTGCCGGTGGCGATGACGGTGAGCAGCATGAGCGGACCGAGGAGGACTGCCACCACGGTGCCACGCCATCCGCCAAGGCTGCGACCAAGGA
>JACRBR010000246.1 GCA_016213125.1 Chloroflexota bacterium
TGGACGACTTCCACCGGCCCTTCATCGACGACATCCTGCTGACCTGCGAGAAGTGCGGCGGGAGTGCGAAGCGGGTGCCGGAGGTGGCAGACGCCTGGTTCGACAGCGGCGCCATGCCCTACGCGCAGTGGCACTACCCATTCGAAAACGAGGACGAGTTCCTCAAGCACTTCCCCGCGGACTTCATCTGCGAGGCGATCGACCAGACGCGCGGCTGGTTCTACACGTTGCACGCCGAGGCGACGATGCTGAAGGCGAGCGAAGCCGTACCGGAAGGCATCAGCTTCAAGAACGTCATCGTCCTCGGTCACATCCAGGACGAAAAGGGCACGAAGATGTCCAAATCCAAGGGCAACGCGGTTGAGCCATGGAGCGTGCTCGACGCCCACGGCGCGGACGCCACACGCTGGTACATGTACTCCGCCAGTCCGGCCGGATCATCACGCCGCTTCAGCCTGGGCCTGGTGGAAGAGGGGCTGCGGCGGTTCCTGCTGACGCTCTGGAACACCTATTCGTTCTTCGTCAGTTACGCGAACATCGACAACGTCGACCCGCGGACGCGGCCCGCGGGGCAGCTGCCCGAGCTGGACCGCTGGCTGCTGAGCGAACTGAACGCGCTCGTCCTCAAAGTCACGAACGAGCTGGAAGCGTACGACCCGACGGATGCCTCGCGAGCGATCGAAACGTTCGTTGACGACCTTTCGAACTGGTATGTGCGGCGTTCCCGGCGGCGTTTCTGGCGCGGCGTGAGCGAGTCGGACACGGACAAGCAGAGCGCCTACTACACCCTCTACACCGCCTTGAAAACGGTCTCGTTGCTGCTGGCGCCGTTCACACCGTTCGTCGCCGAGGAGCTCTGGCAGAACCTTGTCCGTTCGCTCGACAAGGACGCGCCGGAGAGCGTGCACCTGGCGATCTGGCCGGTGGCGGACCCCAGCCAGATCGACGAGTCGCTGAATGCCGAGACGCAGCTCGTGAAGCGCGTCTGCTCGCTCGGGCGGGCGGCGCGTGCGAAGGCGCAGATCAAGGTGCGCCAGCCGCTGGCCGAAGTGCTCGTTAAGGCGCGTACCGCCGACGAGGCCGTGACGCTGCGGAGAAACGCTAACCTCGTACTCGAAGAGTTGAACGCCAAGTCGCTCGACCTCCTGGAAGACGAAACCGAAGTGGTGCGCTACGAGGTGAAACCGAACCTGCCGGTGCTGGGCAAGAAGTACGGTGCGGAGGTCGCGACAATCCGCGCCGCCCTTGCCGCGCTGCCGGCGGCCGAGGTCGCTGAAGCAGTGCGGCGCAACCGCCCGCTGCCGGTTGCTGGCCACGAACTTGTGGCCGAGGACATCCTCCTCCAGGCGCAGGACACGGCCGGTCACGCATCCGCCAGCGACGCCGGCTATACGGTCGCGATCAGCACCGCAATAACGCCGGAGCTGGCCGACGAGGGGCTGGCGCGCGAAGTGGTCCGCCGGGTGCAGGACATGCGCCGCGAGGCCGGTTTCGAGCTGAGCGACCGGATAACCCTGTGGTACGCGGGCCAGGACGGAGCGGTTGCGGACGCGGACGTCGGGCGGGTGATGCGTTCGCAGGCGCCCTACATCCAGGGTGAGACATTGGCGACGGAGATCGTCGCGGCCGAGCCACCGGTGGACGCCCATCGCGCGGAACAGGACCTGGAGGGTACGCAGCTGGTGCTGGCGGTGCGGCGGGTGTAGGCGGTAGAGGATAGACGGGAGGCGCTGGGCGAGGGGCGGCGTTGGCTGGTTCAGGACGCCAGTTCGACGTACTCGGCGACGCTCGTTGGTGGGGGAATGGGGTCACCGTCCGCGCGAAGCCCCCACTAACCGTTACCCGGCCCTGCTTTGACGGGTGCTTGAACTGGCGGTGGCTAGTGCGGGCAAGATACCACCCGTCGGCCTCGATCCGAGCGACTACACCTCAGGCATGAATAACCTGGTGCCGTAGGGGCTGGCTCTTGGCTCTTTGCTCTCTGCTTCCTACGTCTCCTTGCTGCGCATCGTCCAGTAGTCGGCGAGGGCCTGGCGGATGACGGAGAGGGCACGTTCCCGGCCTTCGAAGGGGTCGACGACGACCTCCTTCTCTTCGAGCACCTTGTAGTCCAGGAAGAAGCGGTGAATCTCGGTCATCGTGTGTGGCGGGGCGTGCTCGAGTTCGAGGATGTGGTTGAAGGCCGGGTCGTTGGCGTGGACGGCGAGGACTTTGTCGTCCGCTTTGCCCTGGTCGCGCATGTGCATCAGGCCGATTGGGCGGACGTAGACGATAGTCAGGGGGTGCACGGCCTCCTGGCCGAGGACGAGGACATCGAGGGGGTCGCCGTCGTCGCAGTAGGAGCGGGGGATGAAGCCGTAGTTGGCCGGGTAGTGGACGGAGCTGTAAAGGACGCGGTCCAGCTTGAGCAGTCCGCTGGCTTTCTCCAGTTCGTACTTGTTCTTCGAGCCAGCCGGGATCTCGATGACGACCGGAAGGGCCTCGGCGATGGTGGCGGGGTCGACGGCGATATCGTGCCAGGGGTGGGTCATGCAGACAGTAGACGTGTGCGCGGGCGCGCTGGCAAGGGGAAAGGCACGAGGCATGAGGAATGAGGAATGAGACGGTGTGGCACGCGCCGGTGGTCGTGTCTCGCCCCCGCGCCTCGTGCCTCATGCCTAGCCCGAGAGCGGGCAGCGGCCGCAGTGGCCTTTCGTGCGGTAGTCGGCGTGGAGGAGGAGGCCGCCCTGGAGGGTGGCGGACGAGGAGAAAGGGCGCGCACCCCCGGAGCCGAGCCAGCCGGCGAGCGGCTTCAGCTTTCCGTAGGTGCCGGGTGACGGAAGGCCGAGGAGGGCGGACTCGCAGGCCTGATCGGGCCATGCCCCGGAGGCCAGGGCCACGGGAAGGACCGCGTTGACCCAGGTTTCGATGGCCAGTGTGCGGCCGACGGACGCAGGCAGCAGGCGTGGAGGCGGCATTTCCAACCTGAGCGACGATGGCCACGCGGGGAGTGCCCCTTCCGGCCACCAGGCGGCGAAGAGGGCGGCGGCGGATTCCAGCCGCCGCGCGGGAGAGGCCATGGGCCGCGAGCCGGCACGGCGGACGGCAAGCTGGGCCGCCGCACCGCGCAGTTCTGCCGCCATCGCAACGCGCCGAGAGACCGGGGAGCCGGCCGCGCGTTCGAGGATGGCGGCGAGAGGGATGCGCCGGGCGAGCGCGGAAAAAGCAGCCCGGTTGGAGGGACCAGCGGCGATCTCCAGGGTTAGGGCGTACAGCGCCTGGCCCGGCCCGGCGGCGGCCACGAGCGGGAGGGCGGCGGCGGCTTTCGTCCGCAGACGGCGAAGGCCAAGCCGTTCGAGTGGGGCGCGGGAAGCGCGGCCGCGCGCGGCTTCGAGGGCACAGGGTGGGGTAAACGGCGGCGGGAAGGAGGGCTGCCCCTGGGCGGCGGGAGGGAGGACAAGGATCGGGATGCTCCGGCCGCTGCGATGCAGAGTGCACACCGTGGACTCATCGTTCGAGGCGACGGCATGGAGAACGACGCCCGCGTAGGCCGGGTCCACGTGATGACCGTGCGCTCGCCAGCCGCTGGCGACGAGATGAAGTTCGACATCGCCGCGGAGGAGGTCCCCTCCCGCATCGAGGATAGCGCCGGTGAAATCCGGCCCGGCGCTGCCAGAGGGGACGCCGGGAAAGACCACCTTAAGCGTGCGGCCATCTTCAAGGCGGAGGGGGCCGCGACATCCCGCTGCCCAGCGCTCGGCGAGGGCTGCTTCGGAGGCGGCCGGTGCGAGCTGGCGAAGCGGCGCGGGCATCAGCCGCGTTCCTTCGTGCCGCCGGGGGGCGCGTCGTAGGGGGCGCGCTGTTCAGCGAGGATGCCGAGCATCCGGGCGCTCGCGCCGCGCGGCTCGTAGCGGCCCGTCTCCCACTCGCTGACCGTCTGCTGGCGGACGCCCAGTGCACGGGCAAACTCCACCTGCGTGAGCCCAAGCGCGGCTCGTAGCTCGGCAACGGCGCGGGCGTCCCAGGCTCCCATGAGCGGGAGTTTATCCGTTACCGTGTAGAGGGGCAAGGCGTGAGGAGTGAGACGCGAGGCATGAGAAGGACACGCGGAACGGGCGCCCCGTTGTGGGACGCCCGTCGCTGGAATCTAATAGCTGAAAGCCGATGGCCGACCGCCGGCGGCTAGTTGATGCGCTCGAAGATGGTGGCTATGCCCTGGCCGCCGCCTATGCAGAGGCTGACGATGCCGAACCGGCCGCCGGTGCGCTCGAGTTCGTGCATGAGCTTGACCGTGAGGATCGCGCCGGTGGCGCCAACCGGGTG
Source organism: Chloroflexota bacterium (assembly GCA_016213125.1). GTDB lineage: Bacteria > Chloroflexota > Dehalococcoidia > DSTF01 > JACRBR01 > JACRBR01. Next base: position 4,303 of record JACRBR010000246.1, read on the forward strand.
GCCGAGGGCGATCGCGCCGCCGTTCGGGTTCACCTTGTCCGGGTCGAGGGAGAGTTCGCTGGCGCAGGCGCAGGAGACGCTGGCGAATGCCTCGTTCAGTTCGATGCAGTCGATCTGGTCGAGCGTCATCTGGGCTTTGGCGAGCGCCTTGCGGATCGCAGGGATAGGGCCGCTGCCCAGGCTCGCCGGGTCCACGCCGGCGTCGGCGCGAGCGACGATGCGCATGCGGGCGTTGGCGCCGAGTTCCTTCGCCTTCGAGGCGCTCATGAGGACGAGGGCCGATGCCCCGTCGTTGATGCCGCTTGCGTTGCCGGCCGTGACCACGCCACCTTCTTTGAACGCGGGACGCATCTTGGCGAGGGCGTCGACGGAAGTGGCGCGCGGATGCTCGTCAGTGTCGAAGATCTTCTCCTCGCGGCCAACCTTGACGGTCAGCGGGGCGATCTGCTCCTTGAAGCGGCCCTGCTCGATTGCGCTGATCGCGCGGCGCTGACTCTCAGCCGAGAACTCGTCCTGGGCCGCGCGGCTGACTTCGAACTGCTCCGCCAGGTTCTCCGCGGTGATGCCCATGTGGTAGCCCTTAAACGGGTCGCTCAGGAGGTGAATGACGCCGTCCTCGATCGAATCGTGGCCGAGGCGGTAGCCGCCGCGCGCCTTGCGCAGGTAGTAGGGCATGCGCGTCATGTTCTCCGCGCCACCGGCAACGACAACCTCGGCGTCGCCGCTCTGGATCAGGCGGGAGGCGGTGTTAATCGCTTCGAGGCCGCTGCCACAGATGCGGTTGACGTTCATTGCTGGCGTGCCGATCGGGAGGCCAGCCTTCACGGTGGCATGGCGGGAAAGGTAGCCGTCCTCAGCGACCTGGCCA
>JACRBR010000244.1 GCA_016213125.1 Chloroflexota bacterium
GACAAGAAGATGAGCGTCCCATCCCAAGGCGGCGGCGCGAGGCCGGCGCGTCCCAGGGCCATGATGCCGGCGACGATGCCGTCGATGCGCTCGGTCGACTTCTTATTACTGGGTTTGAGGTTGCCCGCGGCATCGGTCTCGACGGCCACGTTGCCGGCCATCCAGCGGAGGACCGGATTCCCGCCGTGTCGCAGCTTGCGGCAGAGGATGAGCTTCTCCCATTCCTTCGTGGGCGCGGTCATGTCCTTACATCCCTGACCAAAGGTGACGACGGGGATGCCGTCGCCGGTGAGCTGCGTGGTGATGTGCGTGGCGTTCCACGGGTCGATGGCCACCTCGCGGATGTTGAACGCCTCGCGCCACTCGGCGATGCGCTGACGAATGACGTCGTAGTCCACCACGTTGCCCGGCGTCATTTCGATGAGGCCCTGCCGCGCCCAGGTCTCGTAGGGCACGCGGTCGCGGCGCTCGCGCGTGCGCGCGTTCTCGGCCGGGATCCAGAACTTCGGCAGCACGGTGACCCCGCCGTCCTCGTCGGGGAACACCATCACCAGCGCGCTCACGTCGGTCGTGGTGGACAGGTCCAGCCCGGCGAAGCAGTCGCGCCCGCGCAGCGGCTCCTGAAATGCGCTGAAGTACCGCTGAGGATCGAAGCTGGAGCTGTCCGAGGGACGCCCGGCATTCCGTCCCGGCTCCGCTTCGTCGGACCGAACATCCCTCCTCGGCTCCGCTTCATCCGTCGGCGCGCAGTCAGACATCTCGTCGTCCAACGGGGATTCATCGGAGACGACCATGCCGTTCCCCGCGCACGCATCCCACTGTTCGAGCGACAGCCATCGCACGTCCTGCTGCGTCTTCATGTTCAGGTGCAGGCGCTTGAACGTGTTCTCATACGTCGGCGTTTCCTGCGCGCGGCGGCACTCGCGCTCCAGATACTCCAGGCTCACCGAGACGCCGAGGTTGGGATTGGCCGCAGCCCACACGTCCGGGCTGGTCCAGTCCTCGTCGCGCTGCGCCTCGTAGATCACCGGGAGGAACGCGGGATCCTGGATGACCCCGTCGCGCACCCGGCAGGCGTAATCGTACTTCTCGTTGCAGATGGACTCGCGGTCGTAATCGGCCGTGGTGATGTACACGATCAGCGGCTGGCGGCGGGCGCCAGTCGAGGTGGTCAGGACGTCCACGAGTTCCCGATCGGGCTGGGCATGAAGTTCGTCAATGATGACGCCGTGCGCATTCACCCCGTGCTTGGTGTACGCCTCGGCGCTCACGACCTTCAGCACGCTGCCGGAGGCTGGGATCGTAATCGCGTTGGTGTAGATGCGACTGCGTCCCGCCAGCTCCGGCTCGGCCAGCACCATCGTCTTGGCGGCGTTGAACACCAGCCGCGCCTGCTCCCGATCGGCGGCAGCGCAGTACACCTGCGCGCCCGGCTCGCGATCGGCGAAGGTCAGGAGGTTGCCGAGGCCTCCTGCAAGTTCCGTTTTTCCTAATTTGCGGGGGACGTAGATGAACACCTCGCGGTAGCGGCGCAAGCCATTCGAGCGCTTCCAACCGAACACGTTGGCGACGATGGCCTGCTGCCAGACCTGCAGCAGGAACGGCTGGTCCTTCCACTCCCCGGCGGTGAACGTCAGGCATTCGTGGAAGAAGTCGATGGCGCGCCGCGCGGCCTTGCCGTCGAAGATGCAATCACCGGCGGTGGCGAACGGGTCATAGCCCGGGATGCGCCGGCAGACGTCTTCGAGAAGCGGTGCATGCGCCCGCGTAAAGAACCTCTCCTTGGTCTTGGGTTTCGAGGTCTCGCGGCGGGGTTTAACAGGCGTCGAAGAAGCGCGCTTTGCCATGGGTCACCTCCGGCGATTGCGGCGCGAGCTGGAGCCGGGCCCGCGCCGACGGCGTCATGCCGAACTCCTGCTCCAGCCGGGTGAGCTGCTGCGCGAGCCGGTGCGCGATGGCGACCTGCGGCCACTGCTGGAAGCACTTCACCTGTCCGCTGTCGTCCTTGATCGGGTACATCTCGCCGCGCTCGGCGATGAACATCTCCGCCTTGCGCCACCGCGCCCACAGGTGGCAGTAGCGCGACAGCGCGCGCCCGTCGATGCGCGCCAGGACGCCCATGCCTTCGAGCATGGGCAGCAGTTCATCCCAGGCGGCACGGGCGTCCGGGTTCAGCCACGCCGGTGCATCGGGTGGGCCGGCAGGGGCTTTGACCTCGCGCGTCTCGCGCTTGCGGGTCACCAGCGTGCTGCCGCGCAGCTTCAGGATGTTCGTCGGCGTCGGCGCCGGGCCGCGGCGTCCCATGATTCATGCTCCGCGTGAAGAGCTGCTGGCTGTTGGCTCCTCGCTGTCAGCCGGAAGATGACTCCATGCGCCACCCCGATCCGGTGCCCGCGACCCCCGATACCCCAAACCCCCACCTGCGACCCTCCCCCCCCTATAGCCAAACCCTCGAATGCGTGCGTGTCGGGAGACGCGTGGTTTCCCGCGAAAACCTGTAGAGATTTGACCGGCCTACCCCCCCCTCGGCCATCAGTGCCATTGCGGTGGCACGCTGTGTTCTTCGCTTCGTTGTACATCACGTCGCGGCCGTCCGAACCCGCCGTCGCACCGTACGGTTTTGCGCGAATGGCATGAGGCGCACATCACGCGCAGATTGGACCCATCGCTCGTCCCCCCGCGCGCCAGCGCGACGATGTGATCCACGTGCTCACCGAGCACGGGTCGAGCGCCGTGTACACCGAACGGGTCGGCGCAGCACGGATGCTCCTGCCGGAATCGCCGGGAGATGCGCTGCCAGGCCTTGTCGTAGCCGCGGGCGTGCGACGACGGGCGGGGGATCTCGTGCTTGATCACGCCCTTCGGTTGCGGCCTGCGATGTCGTGGCGCTTTCGTTGGCATCGATGGTCCCGTCTTTCTGATTCGATCTTTGTCCACGCGGCAGGCGAATAGTCCAGCCGCTGGAACATCGCGTACGGAAGCACGCCATCATTCCATCAGCAGCTTGAACCGGCAGGCGCAGGCCAGGCAGCGCACCCAGGCCAGCGCGCTGCCGTCGCCCTGATCGGCGATGGAGCGGTACTTCAGCAGGCGCACGCCGTTGCACGCCGGGCAGCGCGGGCGCTCGACGACGACCGTGGCCAGCCGCTGGTAGCGCGGGGGCCTGACCCGGACATCGGCCGGCGGCGATGGGCGGTCTGACTTGTCATTCCGGTCCGTCTTCATCGTGTGCACCTACGCCGAATCTTCAGAAATGTCTCGAATTCCAGCGGAATTCGCTTGATGCGAACGCGGCGTCCTGCCCTCATGGAGCCATACGCAATGGGGCGTGCGAAGGAGATGAACATGACAACGCAAACGATCGAACGGCTGGCGCGAGGCACGCGGGTGATCAACACCACCGACGGCGAACCGGGGACGATTGAAGGCGTCTGCACGCTCCGCCGCGGCGGACGCGTGTGGTCCTACGCGGTGGTGACGAGCTACGGCCGCGAGGTCTGGGACGCGAGCGAGACGCTGGTGATCGAGCAGGAGTAAAGGAGACCGACCATGAAGACCAACCCGAACATGAAGACGCCGGCGAGCAACCCGGACATGAAGAATTGGGAACTGCCGCTGCTGGCCAAGGCCCGCAGGTTCTACCAACTCACGGTGACCGAGAACGCGGGCAACGAGCCCGCCTTCCTGCGGGCCAAACTCACTCAGCACGGAGCGGAGGCCGCCGACGACGCCGCGCGACGCATCCACGGGCTGATCCGGACGCTGAAGGAAGCCTACGAGCGACTGACGAACGCGGGCACGATCGATGACGCCAAGAACGCGGTGTCCTGGCTGCGCACCGATGCCTGGGACACCGTGCAGCGCGACATCGCCACGCTGGACGCGATCAGCCAGGCGCTGCGGGCTTGATGAACGACACCCCGAACCCAAGGAGATCGAAAGATGACCACGACCCACGCAACGACCACGACGCGGCTCAGCCGGATGGACACGATTCGACTTCAGAAGGTGCTCAAGAGCCTTGTGGCGGCGATGGACGCGCTGCAGCGCTGCGACGACCCCGCGCTGCGCCAGGCGGCGGATGATGAACTCATGGATGTCGCGGGGCGCTTCGAGATGCTCCTCGACGAGAACCGGTAACACCCAGCGCCGGGTCACGCACCCGGCAAGCCAGGAGATCGAACGATGAAGGCTGCCATTGTGATTCACTACGACGCGGGTTTGGAGCGCGAAGCGCTGGCCAAGGACATGGCCGACTGGATGGCCGCGGAGTTCATTCCGTTCAAGCGCGCCCAGCGCATCGAACGCCGCATCCGCACACAGGCCCGCATGACCGGCCTCAGCGTCGAGACCATTCGTGAAGACATCCGTAGCGACGCCCGCGCCATGCTGGCCGAGGAAGGCATCGAGTAACCCGGCAAACTTGAAGGAGACCGAAAGATGACGACGAACGCAACCACGAAGACCGCGATCGAAACGTACACCGCGCGACGCGCCGACGTCGCCCGCTTGATCGACGTGCTGGAGATGGAACTCGGCAAGTACGACGAGCGCGCCCAGGCCGAGCCGCAGCGCTGGGATTTCCCCGGCACGCTCGACTACGTCCGCACCACGCTCATCGACCTGGTCGAAGGCCTGTCGGGCATCGAGCGCGACGCGATCGAGGCCTTCCTCAGCGAATGAAAGGAGC
>JACRBR010000242.1 GCA_016213125.1 Chloroflexota bacterium
ATGGCCGGCGACGTCGAGATGGACGACCTGGTTAGCGAGCTGAACCTCGTCGCCGCTGCGCTCGGCGTCATCCGGAGCCAGAACGAGGCTCATCTGGAGCAGGCGGAGGAGCCTCTCGCCGCCTGATCGCCAGCCCTCACACCTCGCCGCGCCACGGCTTCGTCTCGGGAATATACGATCCGCCCTACTTGCGGCGCCGCCTCTTGTCGAAGCGGTCGATGAGCACGACTTCCTTGTTGCCGTTGTACACCGCCAGCGTGAAGAACCACCCCGCGACACCAAACATCAGTGCGGCCAGGAAGAAGATCCATCGCCACCACGCGACACCTCTCCCCGCGCTACCGGCGCTTGGCAGGCCATCCGCACGTTCAGCCTGCGATGGATCGACGCCTAGCTGGGACTGCGGGGGCTTCCCCTGGTTTGAATCCTGGACGACCGTAATCTTCGGCGTCGAGGTTGCCGCCACGGTGCTCGTTGTGGCGGGAGAAGGCGTCGCGCTCGCTGCAGCGGTAGACGTGGCAGCCGCAGTCTCTGTCGCGGCAGGGGTGGAAGATGCCGTCGCCGTGGGCGTCTCGGTCACGATTGCCGCCGGCGTATCCGTGAATGTCGGGGTAATGGTGGGTGTGTCGGTTGGTCCCGGGGTCGGCGTGTCCGCCCCGACGAGAAGCGTGCCCTCGGTTCCCGTCGCCGACGTCGGCACCCCGTTTCCGTCGACAAGTTGGAGCGTCTGCCACTGGAAGTTGGCGCTTCCATTCGCCAGCGCCACGAACTGGGCCGTCGCGACCGTGCCCGTGCCAGCGTCGACGTCCGTGCCCGGCAACGCGTACTGGTACGTGATCATCCCGCCTGCGACAGAGTTTTGCAGCATCGTGCCCGCCGACCCGGAACTTGGGAACGGCCCCTGCAAGACCTGCACGCCCGGCTGACCCGCCTGCGCATCGACCAGTTGCACCACCGCAGGATCATACGAAAGCTGGAAGTACACCTCGTGAATGTCCGTGCCCGTGTTGATGATGAACGTGATCGCGACCGCGTCGCCCACCGCCAGGTATACATTCGACGGGCTCATGGTGAACTGGCCCGATGGCGCGGCTTCGGAGGTGCGGGGCAGTGAGGTGCCGGCGAGCAGGCACAGCAACGCACCGGCGAGCAATGCCCGCCCGGTGGCGTGCGTCCGCGTGCGTTGCGATCCTTGCATCATATCCCTGTGACATCGTCGGGGCGTTCGCACCGTGCGTCACAGGGTGGCTGCACCCAGAGCGCCCGGCCCTCCATGGAGATCCGGGATTCACCTAATGGGGCTGCGATCTGCCCGAGACGATCTCTCTCAGTGCTGGATGCCGCCCGTTACCGCAGCGTCGCCCCCGTGTACGTTCGCCTCAGTACCCGCGTGTCCGGTGCCTGGATTCGCGCCGCGATTTCGGGCGCCGTCATCACCGCGGCCTTCCTTGGCTCGGCGTGGGTCGGCCACACGCCTCCCTTCGAGGGCCGAGCCTACGACCCGTACAGCGAGACGGCCGTCATACGCGCGCTCCCCTTCGACACGCCCCTGCCGTTCGATATCTCCCTCGTGGCCGCGGGCCGGGGCGAAGACCTTCCCTACCACGCCCAGTGGACTTCGAACCTCGATACGCGTGATACCTCCGCACAGTTCAACGAGCACCTCGCCGGCAGCCCGCGCTGGCGGCTGACCCAGGACCCACCCACCGTCGACGAGTTCGTCACCACGCTCGTTCGCCTGGACGCGGCCGGCTACATGACGCACTTTGCGCGACTCGCCATCGAGCGCGATGCGGGCCAGACCATCGTCACGCTCGACTTCAGTCCGGTCCCCGTTTCCCTCGCGCCCGATTAGGCCCGCGTTCCGCGCGCGCCTTCTAAGCGTGCGTTTCTACGCGCGCGTTCACCACGCCTACGGGTATTCCCCGATCACCCCGACACGATTCGATACCGAATTGATACGCAGGCGTAACGCGCCCAACAGGAAGGGCGAGGATGTTCGCGACGCGCGTCAGGACGACGAGTAGTCTCGCGGCGGTGCTTGATGCGGCAGTGCCGGGGTTCCGTGCGCTCGCTCCGTACGCCCTGCTCGCCATCGTCGGCGTCGAGCTTGCACTGCTGACGGCGTTCTTACCGGGCACGGTCGACCGCTCCCTGCACGGTCCGACGGCCGATTTCCACAACCTGTACGGGCCCGCACACAATCGGGAACTGCCGGGCCTGTACAGCCCGTTCCTCGTCGTGCTCCTCTACCCCATCGCACTCCTGCCGGAGATGGACGCGTATCGCGTGTTCTTCGGCTTGAACGTCGCATGCCTTGTCGCCGTCGCCCTCGTCATGCAGGGTGGTGTGCGCTCCTTCGAGGCGAAAGCCGCGGTCGCCCTCGCGCCGGTCGCTCTGCCACAGGTCCACTGGGCCCTACGGCTCGGGCACCTGACGCCCATCATCGCCCTCCTGCTCATCGCATCGCTGATGCTGCTGCAAACGCGGCCCCGGCATGCCGCCGCGCTGCTCGCGCTCGTCTCCATCAAGCCCCAGTACCTGATCGCGCCGGTCCTGTTCCTGTTCTGGAAGCGACGCTTCCGCCTTGTCGCGATCGTGATCGCGACAAGCGCGTTGCTCGCCGGCCTCGGGTTCGCTGTCATCGGGCCGGATTCCGTGCGCCAATTCGTCGCGTACTACCTGGATTGGGGCCCGAACAGCACGGACAACCTGCTGCCCGTCCAGCAATCGTGGATGATCTCCTGGACCGGCTTCCAGCTCTCACTGGGTCAACCGGCGAACCCTCTGCTGACACTCGACCTCGTCATCCTCTCACTGGGCGTCGCACTCTTCGCGTGGGCCCGAACCGCTGGCGCGGCAAGCGCCGCCGTGACGGGATTGATGCTGATCCCACTAACGCCGTACGCGCAGTTCTACGACGGCGCCCTCGTCCTCGTCGCGATTGCGCTGATTCTGCGGACCGACACTCCGGTCATGGTGCGCGGGGCGCTCTCCGCCGCCCTCTACCTCGCCGCCGTCGCCACGCAGGCCAGCATCCCCTTCCCCGTGAAGGACGTCCTCGGCCCTGCACACACGAATGGCATCTATTGGCTGGCCCCGGCGTTGGTCCTGAGCGCGGCGACCTTCGCGATCTTCACGGTGCGCGCCTCGAATCCCAAAGAAGGTGCACCATGGTGATTCGGGCGCCCTTCGGCGAGCACCTCGTCGACGTATCCGTCGTCTCCTGGAACTCGTGGGGCCATCTGCGGCGGAATCTGCCGGCCCTCATCGATCAGGACTACCCCTCGTACCGCGTGGTGGTCGTCGACAACGACTCCTCCGACGAGACGGCGGAGCACGTCGAAGCGGAGTTCCCGGATGTCGACGTCGTCCGCTGCGGGCGGAACGGCGGGTACGGCGCGGCGAACAACCTCGGCTTCGCGCGCTCGCAGAGCAAATACGTCGCCGTCGTGAACCCGGATGCCCGCCCTGAGCGCGGCTGGCTACGTTCGCTGGTGCGGGCGCTCGAGCAGAACCCGAATGCGGCACTCGCGACATCCAAGGTGCTGCTGGCGTCGGACTCAAGCCGCGTCAACGCGTGCGGCAACATCGTGCACCTGTCCGGCATCGCGTTCTGCCGCGGACTGGACGACGACCAGCACCAGTACGTGCGAGGCGAATCGGTGCCAGCCGTATCCGGCGCGGCGTTCATCGCCCGGCGCGACGCGCTGGAGCAGATCGGCGGCTTCGATGAGCGCTTCTTCATGTACATGGAGGACACCGAACTCTCGTTGCGAGCCCGCCTTGCAGGCTGGGACGTCATCCTCGCACCCCGTTCGCGCGTCATCCATGACTACCAGCTCGATATTCCCGCATCCAAGTTCTACTACCTCGAGCGCAACCGGTTCTTCATGCTCGCCAACATCTTCCGGCTACCGACGCTGGTCGCCCTCATGCCGGCGCTGGCGGTCGCGGAACTGGGTGTCTGGTGGTTCGCCCTGCGGACCGGCCGCGGTCTTGCCCGGGCGAAGTTCGCGTCGTACGTCGCCGTCGTGGCGGGCCTTCCGGCGATACTGCGTCAGCGGCGCCGCGTGCAGGCAGTCAGGCGCGTGTCTGACGCCCGCCTCCTCGCCTGCCTGAACCCGAACCTTCCGAGCGGGGTCGGCGAAACATACGGGCTGACGCGCATAGCGAACGCCTTCTTCCGCGGCTACAACACCCTCATGCGACGGCTGGTCCGCTGGTAGCAGCTGCCCTGCGAAAGGACTCGCGAATGCCCGCACTCACCCTGCCGCGAACGGACTCCGACGGCACTGGTCCGGTTCCCTCGGTCGAGACTCCGAACGCCTCCATGCCGTCCCGTTACTGGGAGCGCCTGCGCGAACCGGACGCACTGGTCGCCCGCGACCTTGCTCTCGTTCGCTCGGTGCCGCGGGCCCGCCCTGTACTCGACGTCGGGTGCGGGAACGGTGGGTTTGTGCGCGCCTGCCTCAACAACGGCATGGACGCCATCGGCGTGGAGGCGTTCGATGAGTCCGCCCGTGTCGCCTCACAACGAGGCGTCGCGGTCTTGCAGGCCGCGGGCGAGACCCTTCCCGTTACAGCCGGCTCGTTTGAATTTGTCCGGCTCAAGGAAGTGCTCGAGCACGTCCAGCGGCCGCTTGTTCTGGCGTCGGAGATGCGCCGCGTCTTGCGGCCGGGAGGCACGTTCCTGTGCTACGTACCCAGCCAGTGGTCGCAGCTCTACCCCTTTCCCGCGAACTTCTACGACGACTACACGCACGTCCGCGCCTTCAGCCGCGTGGGCCTACGGCGGCTGCTGGAAGATGCGGGTTTCGACAGGATCGAAGTCGAAGGCTACACGCCGCCGCTTCGCGCGTGGCAGCGTCCAGTCGGCGCCCTGGCCTCGCGCGTGTTCCCGTTCCTCTGGCGCGCCGTCGCCGTGAACGGAGACGTCCATGCGTAAGAACACGCGCGCCCTCATCGAGATCGTCGCAAGGCACATGGATCTGCCACAGCCGATCGTGGAATTCGGCTCATACCAGGTCACGCCCGGAAGCATCTCCGACCTGCGCCCCCTTTTCGCCGGCAAGCAATTCGTCGGCACCGACATCCGTCCCGGCCCGGGGGTCGACCGCGTAGAGAATCTCGAGGTACTGGCGTTCGACGATGGGTCCGTAGGCACGGCCGTCCTCCTCGATACGCTCGAGCACGTGCAGGATCCTCCCCGGGCTATGGCGGAGATCTTCCGCGTGCTCAAGCCCGGCGGCGTCGCCGCCGCCACGTCGGTCATGGACCTCTTCATCCACAACGAGCCCGACTACTGGCGCTTCACCCCGGAGGCCTTCAAGTATCTGTTCCGCCCGTTCAGCGAAACGCTGGTTGGCTACCAGGGCAACCCCGAGAAGCCCCACACAGTCTTCGCCGTCGGCGTCCGTGAGCCTGTCGTACCAATCGAACCGGCGTTCGCCGCAATCGAGGCTGCATACCGCCGGGCGAACCGGAACTGGTACTGGCGCATCGCCCAGCCGTACTATGCCGCGCGCGATCTCGTCGGCATCGTCCGTCGCAACAACGCGATGGGCTTTGAGGTCGTCCATGGCGCTCCGTCTGGCCAGGGACTCGAACGCCACGCAACACGGGGATCCAAAGCTGCCTGACCACCTGACGGCAACGAAAAGGCGCGCGGCCTCAATTCGGCCGGCGCCTGTCAAGTGCGTGGAGCGGAAGAAGGGATTCGAACCCTCGACCCCGTCCTTGGCAAGGACGTGCTCTACCGCTGAGCTACTTCCGCGGATCACTCTGGGCGGCCCCGAACCGGCCACCCGAACGCGTCAGCACGCAGTATAAACGCGGCCATCCCGTCCGGACAACGACATACCGGCCCGTCGCGCTCTGGAGATTCCGCCCGCTGCGCCGATGCTAACCGTAGGGCCGCACCCGCGGGGCGCTTCGGCGCAGGCGCGGGTGCGTTGGTTGGGTTCCACCGAAGGAGGTGTTCGCCGTGGCGAAATTCAAGGACTACTACGCCGTCCTCGGCGTATCTCCGCGCTCGCACGCCCGCGTCATCGAGGAGAAATACTGGGAGAGGGCGCACGAGCTGCACCACGTGCTCCACATTGAGCCGACGAAGAAGCTACAGAAGAAGCTGACCCAGATCAACGAGGCGTATGAAGTGCTCGGCTCGCCGCACAAGCGCTCCGCGTACGATCGAAAGCTCTCCGACGTCATCGAGCATCAGGCCGGCATGCATCGGCCGCCGACGTTCCTGCAGTCGTTTGTGACGGTCCTCAGCAAGCCCTTCCGTCCCGACTAGGTCCGCTGTACGAGGAGCACAAAGGAGGCGCTCCAGAGAGCGCCTCCTTTTCTGTCCACTGTCTACTACAGCCTACGCCTGCTCGATCTGGTAGGACTTGCCTTCGGTCTTGATCGCGGGTGCGATGACCATCTCCGTCTTCTGGAAGTCGCGGATGGTGCGGGCGCCGCACGTGCCCATCGCGGTGCGCAGCGCGCCGACGAGGTTCTCGCGGCCATCCGTGCGCGACGTCGGGCCGAACAACGTTTGCTCCAGTGTGGTGTCGATGGCGACCTTGACCCGCGTCCCGCGCGGCAACTCGCCGTGCGGCGTGGCCATGCCCCAGTGGTGTCCGCGGCCCGGCGCCTCCCTTGTGGCTGCAAGGATCGAGCCCAGCATCACCGCATCGGCCCCAGCCGCGAACGACTTGCACATCGCGCCACCATTGCTGACACCGCCGTCGGTGATGATCGGCACGTAGCGCCCCGTCTCGCGGTAGTAAGTGTCGCGCGCCGCCGCCGCGTCGATCGTCGCCGTCACCTGCGGCACGCCGATGCCGAGCACTTCCCGGCTCGTACAGGCGGCCCCCGGCCCCACGCCAATCAACACACCGGCTATCCCCGTTTCCATCAGTTCCTTGGTCGCGGAGAAGGTCA
>JACRBR010000248.1 GCA_016213125.1 Chloroflexota bacterium
CTCGGGTGCGGACGAGGACATCTTCGAGTTCACGCCGTCGTCCCTTGGTGCGGCAACGGCCGGTTCGTGGTCCATGTACTTCGACGGCGGCGATGTCGGCCTCGGCAGCACGTCTGAGGATGTCGACGCGGTCGCCGTGGCCCCGAGCGGCGCCATCTACCTCTCGACAGGAGGCGGCTTCGCCGTGCCGGGGATCTCCGGTGCGGACGAGGACGTGTTCGTGTTTACGCCGTCTTCGCTGGGAACGGCGACATCGGGCACGTACGCGCCTTTGCCCTTCTTCGACGGCAGCGCCTTAGGCCTGACTGCGAATAACGTTGCCGACATCGACCTCCCCTGATCCGGGGCCGGGCGCGTTCGCCGTCTGCGGTTGCCCCTGGCAGCGCCATGCCGGATCTTTGTTCCACGGAGGTCCTTCATGCGCTACGGCATCCTCATGTTCCCTGCGGACTACGCGATCCCCGTCACCGAGCTGGGTCGCGCCGCCGAAGATCTCGGGTTCGAGTCCCTCCTGTTTCCCGAGCACACGCACATCCCGGCCAGCCGGAAGTCGCCATGGCCGGGCGGTCCCGAGCTCCCGAAGGAGTACTCACACACCCTGGACCCCTTCGTCGCGATGGCCGCCACCGCAGCGGTCACCAAGACGCTGAAGGTGGGGACGGGCATCTGCCTCGTTGTCGAACGCGACCCGATTACGCTGGCGAAGGAGGTCGCGAGCGTCGACCACCTGTCGGGCGGGCGGGTGTTGTTCGGGGTTGGCGGGGGCTGGAACTACGAGGAGATGGAGAACCACGGCACGAAGCCGGCCCTTCGCTGGAAGATCATGCGGGAGCGCATCCTGGGGATGAAACGAATCTGGGCCGACGACAATGCCGAGTACCACGGCAAGTACGTCGACTTCGACGCGATCTGGTCGTGGCCCAAGCCCGTGCAGCAGCCACACCCGCCGATCCTCGTGGGCGGCGACGGCCCACGGACGCTGGAGCGCGTGGTGGACTACGGTGACGAGTGGATGCCCATTCCCGGGCGCGGCGGCGACCTTGCCCCGCGCATTGCGGAGCTGCAGTCGATGGCGAAGGCGGCCGGGCGCGGCCCGATTCCCGTGTCGCTGTTCGGCGTGCCGCCTCGGGCGGAGATCGTAGAGCGGCTGACATCGCTGGACGGCGTGCATCGCGTTCTCTTCGGCATGCCGCCTGCCCCGGCAGAGCAGGTGCTGCCTATCCTCAAAGAGGCGGCGAAGATCGCGGGTCTGTGAGGGCTGCGCGGACATTCGCCGGCGCAATTAACACATTGTTGGGCGCTGTTAACACGGAGGACACATCGCGCGGCTAGCGTATTCTCCGTCGCCATGGACGGCGCGCGTCACAGTACGACGCGTTTGTGACTTTCGGCACTAGTGCCCCGGCCGACGCGGCGTTTCGATCGATCCGGCGCTGCGCCTGACATCCAACAATACGGTGAGTTCCTGATGCCCATGCCGGTCATGGCGCGACTACGATCGCCCGAGCGATTGGGATCGCCCACATGTCCGACGGCGAGGGATAGCTGGAGGCATCACTATGACCACGTACGCGCCCGTAATCACACACCAACACACCGCACACCCCCACACCTGGCAGACGCAGCTCTGGGCGCGCATCGTCCGGCGCGCCGGCCGCCAGTGGGTACTGTCGCGCCACATCGACCGCTTTCTCCTGCCTCTGATCGTGGACGGTCGCGAACACTTGGCGGGCGTTCGCGGGCCTGTGATCGTCATGCCGAACCACAGCTCGCACTTCGATACGCCTGCTGCGCTCTCGGTGCTACCGGAGCGCATCCGCGCGCGCACGGCGGTCGCCGCAGCGGCCGATAAGTTCTACAGGCCGGGCAAGAAGGGCTGGTGGTACTCGCTCTTCTTCAACGCCTTCCCAATCGAGCGCGGCAGCGGCAGCGCGGCCCTGGACTACGCGAAGACGTTGCTATCCGGCGGATGGTCCATTCTCATGTACCCGGAGGGAACACGCTCGGTGAACGGAGAGATGGCGCGATTCCATCACGGCGTGAGCCTGCTCGCGCTCGGCGCCGGCGTCCCGGTCGTCCCCATCTACATGGAGGGGCTGCGCGATGTGATGCCGAAGGGTCAGCGCGAACCGCGCCCCGCGGCCGTGCGCATCCGTATCGGGGCACCGGTGAGGATCCAGCCGGGGACGTCGGTGCCGGATGGGACGGCGCAGCTGGAGCGAGCCGTGCGAGAGCTTGCGGGGCTTTCGGCCGTGGCGGCGTAGCCGGTCACGAAACGCCACCAAATGCTTCGGTGCGCGAGATCGCTGCGATGATCCACGTCGTCTCCGCCATCGCGTACGCGACGCCGTCTTCGTCGGCCAGCACGGACATCCCGTAGAACTTGCGCCCCTCGCGGCCCAGGTGCTTCGCTGCCACGCGGTAGGGGATGGTGACAGGCGGGACGCGCAGGTACCGCACGTCGATGCTGCCGAGCAGAAAGAACTGGTCCAGCTCCAGCAGTTCGCGCTGCTGGGCGACGGGCAGGCACACGCCGCTGCTGCAGTCGATCGCTGACGTCAGCACCGCCAGAGATAGCGAGCCGTCGCCCCGTCGTTCGGCGTTGTCGAAAGCGCTCGCGTCCGGCCACGCCGCGCAGGTCACGCCATCCCGAACGACCCGAGGGTACACGTACAGCCCTTGCGGGTTCTCCGGACCGCAGGAGAAGCAGCCGGGTATCGGGTGCTCGCCTGTATCCACGTAGAAGGGAGGCGCCTCGGGAACCGGGAGCGCCGCGAGTTCAGCCACGTCCGCGGCGCGGTCCGGCGGGGGGTTGCCGATGGCATCGCCCGGTCTCGCAGCATCATCGAACCACACGACTTCGCTGGTCGCTGACAGAAGTTCGTCTTCGCCCTCCTGGAGCGCGCCGCTGAAGTGGCCTCCAGATTGCCGAACCGTGACCGCGAGATCGCGTTCCACCGAGACTCCCGCACGAATGCGGGCGGTGATGCGCGAGACCGCCGCGTGCTCGACGCCGCCGCGCTGCGAGTGGTGCATGATCGGGCAGGCCAGCATGCCGACGGCTACTCCCCCGTTTACCCCGCCGGGCGGCCCGCGGAAGCGCGCAGGCACACGAAGCCGGCCGCCTTCGTCGAAACAGAGGCGATCTGGATTGCGATCGTCGCAGGCATAGCAGCGATGCATCCCATCAGGATGGCAGGACCCGACAGGATGCGCGAACGTCTCCGCGCGTCGGCGCGGGGAGCCGCATATACTCATCCTCGCGAGCCAGCGAGCGGGGGAGATACACCGATGCAGGACTTCAAGGGCAGGACGGCCGTCGTGACCGGCGCCGCGAGCGGGATCGGGAGGGCGCTGGCAGAGCGCTTCGGCTCCGCTGGCATGCGAGTGGTGCTGGCCGATGTGGAGGAAGCGCCGCTGCGCGAGGCCGAGGAGTCGCTGCTGGAGCGCGGCGTCGAAACCATCGCCGTCCGCACCGACGTGCGTAAGCTCGAGTCGATTGAGGAGCTGCACGCCCGGGCGATCGAGGCCTTCGGCAAGGTGCACGTGCTGTGCAACAACGCCGGCGTCGGATCCGGCGGTCTCACATGGCAGACGGCGAACACCGACTGGGAGTGGGTGCTGGGCGTGAACCTGTGGGGTGTGATCAACGGCGTGCGCTCGTTCCTGCCGGGCATGCTCGAACACGGCGAGGAAGGCCACATCGTGAACACGGCCTCTATGGCGGGCATGGTAGCCGGGCCGTTCATGGGCCCGTACAACGTGAGTAAGTTCGGCGTGGTCGCCTTTTCGGAGACGCTCTTTCACGAACTCAAGCTCACCGGGGCGAAGATCGGCGTTTCGGTGCTGTGCCCGGGCTGGGTGAACACGCGCATTGGCGACTCCTCGCGCAACCGGCCGGAGGAGTTGCCCGCGGCGCCGCTCGTCCCCTCTGAGGGCGGGCCCCAGATGCAGGACGTGATGCGGAACCTGCTCGCCTCGGGGATGCCACCAGCCGAGCTGGCCGAAATTGTGCTCCGTTCCGTCGAGGAGCGGCGATTCTACATCCTTACGCACCCCGACATGAAAGACGCGATCCGCGCGCGCTTCGATGCGATCCTGGAGGAGCGCGATCCTGGATCGACTGGATTCATGTAGACCGCCCGCGCGCGAGTGTGTCCCAGCCGTCACGCAAATCGCGCACGAGAGTCTCGTCCACATCCCGCGCAC
>JACRBR010000250.1 GCA_016213125.1 Chloroflexota bacterium
CTTATTCCTGGGGATGACGTCGACGCACTGGCCGTCACCTACACGAGCGGTACGCCACTCCCGCCTTTCGGCCCCGGCTGGGATTTCGCGCCGGCTGGTGATGGCATCATGTTCTCGCTCGCGCCAGGCTCGGCCTCGCTCGCTGGGACGAGCGGCGGAGCAGCTGCCACACCGCTCGCGGGCTGCGCTCCGGGCCCCGCACCAGGCACGGGAACCGCGGCCGACATCTGGTTCGTGCTGGGTCCGGTGCCCGTCGGTGGCGCACCGATGTACATCAACGCGGAGGCGATGGGGCTGAACACCGTGCGCAGTGGGGGAGGCGCCGACGACAACATCGACGCCATCGACATGTGCAACACCATGGTGTTCACCGACATCGACGGCGACATGATTGACGATGGATGCGACCCTGATATGGACGGGGATGGTACCGGCAACGGCATCGACCCGGACGACGACGGCGACGGCTTCGGCGATCCCCAGCAGACCCTGCACCGCGGCCCTTCGAACACGGATGCCAGCGTGGACAACTGCCCGATGGTGCCGAACCCGACGCAGAGCAACGCCGACGGCAACTTCGTCGACAACTCGCCGCCGTTGCTGGCCAGCAACGACGACAAGACCTGGCCCAACAGCGACATGTTCGGCGACGCTTGCGACGCTGACGATGACAACGACGGCATCTCCGACACCGATGAAGGGTCGGGCGCGGCCTGCGGAGGGACCGTTACCAATCCGCTGGATGCGGACAGTGACAGCGACAACAACGATGATGGCATCAACGACGACGACCGCGTTCTCGATGGCGCCGAGTGCGCCCTGGGCACGAACCCGATGGACTTCACAAGCAAACCCACCGCCGCGATGTGCGGCTCCAGCCTGGACGCCGACGGCGACAAGGTGTCCGATCGGGCCGAGTTCTGCGGATATAACACGACCACCGGCAGCACCGACACCGACGGCGATATCGCCCTGGACGGCGCGAAGGACGGGTGCGAGGCGACCTCGCTCAACGGCGACCGCGTCGTGAACTCCGGCGATCAGCTTCTGATGGTGTTCGAGATCATCCGCGAGCCAACGCCAACGGAGCGCCTGATCAGTTACGACATCAACAAGGATGGCGCCGTGAACTCCGGCGACCAGCTCATTATCGCCGGCTTCATCAGCCCGTCGGGACAGTGCCCGTGATTCATCCCGGCGCAACGGGTGCGCGGGCTCATTGACAGGGGGCTGAGAGGAGAGGGGCGCATGTTGGGGGAGGGCGCCCCTCTCCGCGTGTTCCAGCATCGTCGTGGTGCAATACTGACCTCGTGGCTACCACACTCTCTGTTCGCCGAACGCCCGTAGAGGATCCCCCTTCAGTGTCGATGCTCGCGTGGGGCGCACCGGTCGCCGCCCTCCTCGCCGGAATGGCGGCGGAGTGGCTGGACTTCCGCTCTCTGCGCGTGCCGCTCCTGCTCATGGTGGGCTTCGGCGTGCTCGCGACCGCGGTCGCACTCAACGGCGGGCGTCGAGGCTGGCCCGCGTTCCTCACGGCAACAGGCATCGGATTCGCCACGTGGGCAGGCGCCGAGATCGTCTACGCTGTCATCCACGTCGCCACCGGCCAGCCGTTCGATGCTGAGCGCTTCGGCCCCCAGTGGTCGCAGGCCGTCATGCTCGTCCTTGCCCACGGGCTCTTCCTGGGGGCGCCGACGGGCGCCGTCGCCGGCCTCCTGCTGCAGTGGTCCCGGGTCCGCGGCGCTGCGCTCGCCCGCTGATGGAGTTCGAAGATCGCCCTCAGCTGCCCCTCTCGACCAGACGCAAGGTGCTCGTCGCCATCGGGTCTGCGATGTTCCTCGGCCAGCTCGCGGCGGCGGCGCTGCTCGCCGAGCCAACGACAGGCGCGGGCGATGCAAGTATCGGTGTGCTCGCCCTGATGTGGGCCGGGTGCCTCGGCTGGTCGGTAGTCACCACGCTCCTCGTCATACGCCAGGCCGATATTCCTGACGTCTTCACCGCGTCTCTGCTGGTGACCGTCGCGCCCTTCGCCGTCTTCGCGCTCCTGGCTGCTATCGCTGTTCGCGGTACCGATCAAGAGACCGACGTCGTGAGCGCCATGTTCTTCGGCATCACCTCCGGCGCGCTCACAGCCGTGCTCGTGTGGTTCATCGCCATGGCCGTCGCCCGCGTGCTGCGCCTGCCCACGACGGCCGGCCTCGTCGAGGACGATGCTGCCTGACCGGTCTGATGCTATGGCTGTTGTTCGGGTGTGATGCCTGTCTTCGCCGCCAGTGCCCGCACAAGCACCAACAGTTCATCGGTCGTCGCATACAGATGCGACCATGCGTCGGGCGCTGCACCGGGTCTGCTCCCGGTGGATGTAGGCGATTCGTGGTCATGGCACCTCCTGCCATAGCGATTGTATGCCGGTTGTGTGGCCCTGTTCACGAAAGCGCCATGCGCTCCCTACCTGTCGGAAATTGACAGCGCCGAAGTCAGCGATCTAGCCTGACCGCACGACTGTTGCGCCCGGCGCAACTCCCTGCACGCCGTCCGTACTCCGTGCCGGGGCGAATCCTCATTCGCCCACCTGTCTGGAGGCCCCGCATGTACGGCACGCTCGCCCTCTCCCACCGTGCGCTTGAGGATCTCGTGGAGGCCGCAGGCCGCGACACGATCGACGAGTTGCGCTCCCTTGCCCGGCCTCTCGAAGGGCTGCGCGTCCTGAACCTGAGCATCACGGGGTTCGGCACGGGCACTGCCGAACTCCTAAACTCCTCGGTGCCGCTGCTCAGCGATCTCGGCCTCGATGTTCACTGGCAGGTCGTGCGCGCTTCCGAGGATGACGCATCGGTCTCCCAGGCCATGTACCAGGCCCTTGGTGGCACCGCTGTCGTGTGGACCCACGACATGACCGATACCTGGCTGCGTTACGCCTCCATGAATGCGGACCTGCTGACCGAGCAGTTCGACGTGATCGTCGTTCACGACCCGCAGCCCCTGGCCATCCACTCCTATAACGCCACCAACGCCGCAGCTCAGTGGATCGCCCACTCTCACCTCGACCTTTCGTCCGCGCAGGACGATGTATGGATGCTGGTCCGGAGCCACCTCGAGAAGTACGACGCGGCGATCTTCGATGCCCCCGCGTATGTGCGCGGCGACATCACCATCCCCACGCACATCGTCCCGCCCGCCATCGACCCAAACAGCGTGCGCAACATGCCGCTGCCGGACGACGTCGTGCGATCCGTCCTTGGGCAGTACGGCATCAACCCCGATCGCCCGCTGATCTGCCAGGTGACGCCCTGTGACGCCGCTTGCGATCTCGTCGGGGTATACGAGACCTGGAAGCTCGTCCAGAGTAAGCACCCCGATGTCCAGCTCCTCATCGTGCTCTTCACTGAGCCGCAGGATCCGAACGCCCGCGCGTGCTTTGACGAGCTGGTTCGCCTCTCCCTGGCCGACCCCGATGCCTTCGTCGTCACGCCCGGCAATGAGATCGGCAACGTGGAGATCAACGTATTCCAATCGGCCGCCTCCGTCGTCATGCAGAAAGGCCTGCGAAAGGGCTATGGCATGTGGATCTCCGATGCCCTCTGGAAGCGCCGCCCCTGCGTCGTCGCTCCGGAACCCGGGCTCGAGCAACAGGTGATTCACGGCAAGACTGGGGCCGTCGCCCGGACCACCGAGGAGTTTGCGACCGAGGTTTCCCGCCTGCTGGAAAATCGGGAGTTGGCAGCGGAATATGGGGAGAATGGGCGCCGCCACGTCGCGGAGCGTTTCCTCATCACCCGATACTTACGCGACTATCTGCAGATACTCGCCCAATTACACAGGAAGAGCGACGGCTAGTGCTCGGATCCGTCCCCACCACACCCAAATCCCTCGAAGCCTACCGGTCAGTCATCGGCGATGAAGCCACGGAAGAAATCCTGCGCCTGGGCGAGCGGCTCCGCGGCGCCCGCGTCCTCCACCTCAACGCGACGGCCTTCGGCGGCGGCGTAGCCGAGATCCTGGGGACGCTCGTTCCGCTTATGAACGATGTCGGCCTCCAGGCCGATTGGCAGGTCATCAAGGGTGCAGACGAGTTCTTCAGCGTCACCAAGGCCATGCACAACAGCCTGCAGGGCATGCACTACGACTGGACCCCGGCGATGCGGGAGATCTGGCTCAACTACAACAGGCTGAACGCCGACCTCTTCGACGGATCCTACGACTACGTCGTCGTTCACGATCCTCAGCCCGCCGCCATCCCCACCTTCCTCGAAGAGCGCATCGGCCGGCGCAACGGCAAGTGGGTCTGGCGATGCCACATCGACCTCACCGACGCCCAGGTCCAGGTATGGGACATGCTGCGTCCCCACGTGGAGCCGTATGACGGGGCCATCTTCACCCTCGATCGCTATGTGAAGGACGACCTCACCGGCCCGCAGATCTTCGCGGTCCCTCCCGCCATCGACCCGCTCAGCCCCAAGAACAACGACCTCCCGCGCGAGACCGTCGATGCCATCCTCCAGCGCTTCGGTGTCGATCCCGCCCGCCCGATGGTCACCCAGATCTCGCGCTTCGACCCCTGGAAAGATCCGCTCGGCGTCATCGATGTCTACCGCGCCGCCAAGAACGAGATCCCCGACCTCCAGCTTGTCATGATCGCTTCGATGGCCAGCGACGATCCCGAGGGCTGGGACTGGTACGAGCGCACCGTCCGTCGGGCAGGCGAGGACTGGGACATCCACGTCCTGTCCAACCTCAACGGCGTCGGCAACGTCGAGGTCAACGCGTTCCAGCGCGCGGCGCGCGTCGTCATCCAGAAATCCATACGAGAAGGATTTGGGCTCGTAGTTTCGGAGGCCCTATGGAAAGGACGTCCCGTCGTGGCCGGCAACGTCGGCGGTATTCCGCTCCAGATCGTGGACGGCGAGACAGGGTTCCTTGTGAACACGGCGGAGGAGTGCGCGGAGAAGCTGCTCTTCCTGCTGCATCACCCGGAAGAGGGCGATCGGATGGGCGCGCGCGGCGTCGAGTACGTCCGTCGCAATTTCCTGACGACCCGCTATCTGCGAGACTACCTGCGGATCTTCTGCCAGCTCGGCAGCGTGCCGACACAGGAAGCGGTGCCCGCCCGGCCCGCAGCCCGCTAGACCGGGGTTACTCGATGAAACGTGTCGTCGCTCTCATTCTCGCCGGCGGCCAGGGCGATCGCCTCAGCGTCCTCAGCGAGGAGCGCGCCAAGCCCGCCGTCATCTTCGGCGGCCGCTACCGCATCATCGATTTCGCGCTCAGCAACTGCGTGAACAGCGGCATCACGCGCGTCGGCGTCCTGACCCAGTACCGCCCGCGCTCCCTCAACGACCACATCGGCATCGGCCGGCCCTGGGACCTCGATCGGCAGGGCGGCGGCGTCACGCTGCTCCAGCCATATCTGGGTCGCGACAGCAGCGACTGGTATCGCGGCACGGCCGACGCCGTGACTCAGAACATTTACTTCCTCGAGGAAACCAAGGTCGAACACATCCTTGTTCTCGCCGGCGACCACGTCTACAAGATGGACTACGACGATCTCATCGCCTATCACCAGGCCAACGAGGCTGACGTCACCGTGCCACTCTACGAGGTGCCGATGCAGGAGGCGCACCGCTACGGCGTCCTTAGCACCGCTGAGGACGGCCGCATCGTCGAGTTCGAGGAGAAACCCGACCACCCGAAGAGCAACCTCATCTCCATGGGCATCTACTGCTTCAGCCGGCAGGCACTGATCGATGCCCTCGTGGACGATTCAAAGGATGTCGATTCTTCCCACGACTTCGGCCGCGACGTCATTCCCCGCATGGTCCAGCAGGCCGGGGCGCGCGTCTTCGGATGGAAGTTCGATGGCTACTGGCGCGACGTCGGCACCATCGAGTCCTACTACGACGGCAACATGGACCTGCTCGAGGATCTTCCCAAGCTCAACATGTACGATCCTGAGACCCGCGTGCGCACGGGCGTGACCGGCTACCCGCCCGCGAAAGTCGGCTGGCGCGCGTACCTCCAGCGCTCGCTGCTCGATCTCGGCTGCATCGTCAACGGACACGTCGAACACTCGGTGCTTTCTCCCGGTGTCTTCGTCGAGGAAGGCGCTGTCGTCCGCGACTCCATCATCTTCAACGACTGTCGCATCGAGGCCGGCGCCATTGTCGAGCGCGCCATCATCGATAAGGAGGTCTCCGTCGGCAAGAACGCCTACGTCGGCTATGGCGATGACTTCGCCCCCAACGGCGAGCGTCCCGACATCGTGAATTCCGGCGTTACCATCATCGGCAAGCGCGCCGAGATCCAGCCCTACGTCCGAATCGGCCGCAACTGCGTGATCGGCCCAAACGTGACGGTAGACAATCGCAACGCCGACGCGTACCTCCCCAGCGGATCCACCATCCGGGAAAAACAAAAGGAGTATCCCTACCGGGTGTGAGAGGCTGTTAGCGGTAGCAGTTGCCTCGAACACCCAGCGGTAGGGCCACATGGGCTGGGTAGCCGGTCCGAGAGAACAGGACTGTAAACTGTGAACCGTCCCCTTTGAACTACAAGGGCTCCTTCACGTTCGTACTCCACTCCCACCTTCCGTATGCGCGCATGGCTGGACGCTGGCCGCATGGTGAGGAGTGGATCCACGAAGCCGCTGTCGATACCTATCTCCCGCTCCTCGCCGCCCTCCACGACCTGGCGGCCGAGCGCGTCCCATTCCGCCTCACCATCGGCATCACCCCCGTGCTGGCGGAGCAGCTCGCCGATGCCGACGTCCTTCGGAACCTCGATGACTACCTCGACGATCTCCGGCAGCGCGCCGAACGCGACGTGGCCCGCTTCGATCGCGATGGCGACAATCACCGCAGTGCCGTCGCCGCCTTCCACCGCGACCGCTTCACCTGGTTGCTCGACCAGTTCCGCGTGCGGTTCGGGCGCGACATCATCGGCGGCTTCCGCTGGCTCCAGGACAACGGCTACGTCGAGATTGCCGCCGGCGCCGCCACCCACGGTTACCTCCCCCTGTTCGAACGCGACTCATCAATCCGGGCCCAGGTCGCCACCGGCGTCCGCAGCTACAGGCGCCATTTCGGCCGTGCGCCCCAGTCGTTCTGGCTGCCGGAGTGCGCCTACCGCGCCGCAACCGAGGGCCGTCCCGGCATCGAGGCGTTTCTCGCCGACGAGGGTCTGACTACCTTCTTCGTCGAGACCCACACCATCCTCGGCGGCGATCCTGTCGGCAAAGCGTCGGGCGACGCCATCGGCCCCTACGGCGAAGTCCCAAAGCGCTACACCGTCCCCCGCCCGGATGCGGCTGCACTCGCACAGCGCACCACCTTCCAGCCCTACTGGGTGCATGAGCCGCGTGTCGCCGCCATCGGACGAAACCTGTCGACCGGTCTCCAGGTCTGGTCCGCCGACCACGGCTACCCGGGCGACTTCTGGTATCGCGAGTTCCACAAGAAGGACGGCGAGTCCGGCCTGCACTACTGGCGGGTCACCGGCGCACGCGTCGGCCTCGGTGAGAAGGCCCTGTACCACCCCGGTCAGGCGTTCGACCGCGTCCACGATCACGCAGCCCACTTCGTCTCCCTCGTCGAAGATCAGGTGTGCCAGTACCACGACACCAGCGGCAAGCACGGCATCGTCAGCGCCGCCTACGATACGGAGCTCTTCGGCCACTGGTGGTACGAGGGTGTCTCGTGGCTGCAGGAGGTCCTGCGCCGCCTCGCCGCCAGCGACACCGTCGCCCTCACCGGCGCTGCGCAGTTCGTCGCCGAGTACCCGCCGGAGGACGTCGTGGAGCTGCCCGAAGGATCGTGGGGGCAGCAGGGCACGCACTTCACCTGGCTCAACGCCGATACGCAGTGGATGTGGCCACTCATCAACGCGGCCCAGAAGCGCATCGAGGAGATCGTCGCCCGCCACGGATCGTCAGCGCCCGCCGAGGGCCTGGCCCAGCTCGGTCGCGAGCTGCTTCTTTTGGAGTCCAGCGACTGGCCCTTCCTCGTGACCACCGGGCAGGCACGCCAGTACGCCGAGCTCCGCTTCTCCCAGCACCTCGAGCGTTTCCACCAGCTCGCCGGTCAGATCGAGGCCGGCGCCGTCGATGCCGCATTCGTCGCCGATCTCGCCGAGCGGGACAAGCTCTTCCCGGACATCAACATTCACGACTTTGCCGAGCGTCAGGGCGCGGCTGCAACGCCGCAGCGGGCGCGGGCCGGCTGAACATGCATCCAGTCCGTGGGTCGGGATGATGACGCACGACACGTCGGTAGCGATGCGCTCGCCCACGTGTTCTGGATCGGCGGGACGGGGGGCGCCGGCAAGAGCACCGTCAGGACGCTATTCGCTTGGCATCTGAGCCCGCGGCAAGGCCCGGTACTATCTGACGGGCGGGCATCGGGACTGGGCGGGCGTGTGCGCGCCGCCGATCCTTATTGAGGAGGCGCCCGACGGGGCGAGGGGCATGGCGAAAATCTACTGGGCCAACCTGTTGCACTTCTATCAGCCTCCTATCCAGATCCCGGAGGTGCTGCGGAAGGTCGTGGATGAGTCGTACCGGCCGCTGATCGAGGTGCTGGGGCAATACCCGCACGCGAAGGTCACCGTCAACATCAACGGCGTCCTCACGGAGATGCTGTACGAGAGCGGTTACCAGGACGTGATCGACGGCCTGCGCGGCCTCGCCGTCGCGGGCCAGCTCGAGTTCGTCGGCTCCGGGAAGTACCACCCCATTCTGCCTCTCATCAACGCCGACGAGCAGCGGCGCCAGATCCGGCGGAACGACCTCACAAACAAGCACTTCTTCGGCGATGCCTACCAGCCCCGTGGCTTCTTCCCGCCGGAGATGTGCTTCGACCGCTCCTTCCTCGACGCCGTCCTCGATGTCGGGCACGAGTGGGTGATTATGAGCGGCGTGGGCTGTCCCGCTGCCTGGCCTACGAAGACGATCTATCGCGCACAGTCGCCCGACGGACACGAGGCCGGCGTGGTCTTCCGCGACGATGTGCTGAGCAACAAGGTTTCGTTCCAGGATCTGGATGGCAAAGGCTTCGTCGATCATTTGCAGTCGGCCTACGGCGACGATGGCGACATATACATCGTCACCGCCATGGATGCGGAGACGTTCGGCCACCACATCGAGAACTGGGATCAGCTCTTCCTCGGCGAGGCTTATGAAGCTGTCGCGCCCTACGCCTCCGTTGTCCAGCAGCACCCCCTGGCGGAGAGCACGCGCACACTGCTAGCCAGCATGCCGCAGGACGAAACCGCGAAGGACCAGATCATTCCGGCGAAGATAAGCGACCTCTTCGATCTCTTCCCGTCCGGCGATATCGTCGAGCCGCGCCCCTCATCGTGGAGCACCACCCACGACGATCTCGACGCCGGCGTCCCCTATCCGCTGTGGAAGGCGCCGGGCAACTACATCCACAAGTTGCAGTGGCAGCACGTCGCGCTGTGCGAGGACCTCGTAGGCCGCGCCCAACGTCTCGCCGATACCGCCGTCAGCAAACGCCACGCCGAAATCGCGCGCGGGCTCATGGATCCGGCCCTGCACTCCTGCCAGTTCTGGTGGGCCAGCCGCCGCCCCCACTGGGATATCAACATGATCTCCCGCGGCCTGGGTCAGCAGGGCGAGGTCGTGCTCAACGCGTTTCGCGCCATCAACCTCAGCCAGGCGGCCGAAGAGGAGAAGCGCGAGGCCTACTACAAGGTCGTCGCCTCCCGCGACCTCCGCGCCAAGATCCGCGATCAGCTCTTCTGGGATTAGACCGCCGCGGCTTCCTTCTCGACCGCCGACGGTGACAACAATCCCCGCAGGAACGTCCTCACCTCTTGCGGGTCCGCAAGCCGGTACGTCGCCACGCTGGGCCCGTCGCCCACCCGCATGCACAGCGCGCTGGGGGGTAACGCCATGAACAGGTCCTCGTCTGTTCGATCGTCTCCGATGGCCACCACGCGCGCCGCCGTCCCCGCGTCCGCCAACAACAACGGCGCCACCGTGCCCTTGTTGACCCCCATCGGCCGAACCTCAACCACCTTCGCACCGGAGATCACCTGCATCGGCTCGTTGCTCAGCAACTCCGCCAGCAGCAGCCGGAGTTCCTTCGCCTGTTGCTCGCCAAAGTCGTTGTCGCCCGTGAACTCACCCGTCGCGAGACGGTAGTGCCACGCGATCGACGCCGTCTTCTCCTCGATGAAGCTGCCCCTCGTCGTCGATGTGAAGTGCTCGAAGATCGGCCGCACCTTGTCCTTCAGCCGTGGCTGCACCGGGCGCAGCAGCGTCCACGGCTCCTCCGGCCGCAATCGCGACCACAACCCGTGCTCGGTGTGCAGTCCGATGGGCAGATGCCCCAACCAGCGCTCCATCGATTGCCGCGACCGGCCTGAGACCACGTGCACGCGTGTGCCCTTCCGGGCCGCCAGCTCAGCCAGTAGCTCCACCAGCTCCTCGTCGGGCTGCGCCGCGTCCGGCGTGTCCGCAAACGGCATCAGCGTCCCATCGTAATCGAGGATCAGCAGCAGCTGTGCTTGTTCCCGCAACCGCGCTGCCGCGTGGAACGCGTCTTCCGCCGGCCCGGTTTCCCGCGCGTGCATCTCCCGCCTGATTCGCAGCATCGCGTCCAGGAACGATTGCGACCATCGGTCGGCGTCATGGCTCATCACCCGCAGCCGCAGCGCCCGCATGCGCGATCGCCGCTCCATCGCCGGCATCAGCAGCGCCTGCCGGATCCGCGCCGCCATGTGCTCCACGTCGTACGGATTCACCTGCAGCGCCTCCCCCAGCTCCGAGGCGGCCCCAGCGAACTCACTCAGCACCAGGACGCCGTCCCGGTCGGTCCGCGTCGCCACGAACTCCTTCGAGACCAGGTTCATGCCGTCCCGCAGCGGCGTCACCAGCATTACGTCCGCCGCCCGATACAGCGCCGCCACTTCTTCCTCGGACAGCGATCGGTGCAGCGAGTGGATCGGTACCCATCCCGGCGTTCCGTACGTGCTGTTGATGCGTCCCACCAGCTCGTCAATGCGCTTTCGGAACTCCGCGTATGGCCCCGCCTTCTCACGAGAAGGCACCGTTACCTGCACCACGCGCACTTGCTCGCGCAGCTCCGGATCTGTCTCGAACAGCCGCTCGATGGCCAGCAGACGGCGCGGGATGCCCTTCGTGTAGTCCAGCCGGTCGATCCCCACGAGCAGCTTTTGTCCCCGGCCTTCGCTGCGGATTTCCTCCGCGCGCCGCTGCACCTCCGGGTCCTGACCGCGGTTCTCCCACCCGCTCGCGTCGATCCCCATCGGGAACACGCCCAGCCGCACCTCGCGCCCCTCGCGCAGCACGCGGTCCACGTCGACGTCCACCCCCAGCACCCTCCGCAACGATGTCGCGAAGTGGCGCAGGTACGGTGGCGTGTGGAAGCCAACCAGGTCCGCGCCCAGCAGCCCTTCCAGAATCTCCTCGCGCCACGGCAGTACGCTGAACACCTCCGACGAGGGAAACGGGATGTGCAGAAAGAAACCGATGTTCGCGGCGGGCAGCCGGTCGCGCAGCATCTGCGGCAACAGCATCAGGTGATAGTCGTGGATCCAGATCAGGTCGCCCGGCCGGTAGTGCGCCGCCACCTCATCCGCAAACTTCTGGTTTACCTGCCGGTAGCTCTCCCACCCCCGGGCATCCTGCGGCAACTGATCCAGCAGGTAATGAAACAGCGGCCACAGCACCCCGTTCGAGATGTCGTCGTAGAACCGCCGGATCTCCGTCTTCGAGAGATGCACCGGCACGCAGCGCATTGCCGCCAGCTGCTCGTCCAGCTCCGCACGCCGCCGCGCACGCAGCTTCGGCAGGTCGCCGGGCCAGCCGATCCACAGGCTTTCGGAGCGCTGGTGTGGTCCCCTCAAACCCGTGGCCAGCCCACCGGTCGATGGCTCCACGCGCACGCCCGCCGCGTCCACCACCGCCGTCACCGGCAGCCGGTTCGATACGAGCAGCAGCCGCCCTCCGGCTGTGGCCGGCGGCACACCATGCTTGCCGTTGGTTCGGTCCATACTCGTTGCGGCTCCACTGCTCCGGCCTGGCGAGGTCC
This sequence comes from Chloroflexota bacterium, assembly GCA_016213125.1. Lineage (GTDB taxonomy): Bacteria > Chloroflexota > Dehalococcoidia > DSTF01 > JACRBR01 > JACRBR01. The sequence goes on from JACRBR010000250.1 coordinate 12,072, forward strand.
GGCTCGGCGAGGGCGGGTTGGTTCCCGGCCCCCGATTCAGGGCGTCGCACCCCCTCATGTGCCTGCGAGGTTAGCTGTCGGGTTCGGTCTGAGAAGGTTGACCTACTCGCCTGCGGCGAGATTCACCCCGCGTCTGGTTCCCCCGCTCCGCATGCGCGGATTCGGCCATGTGTCCCCCATATGGTACCAAAGCCCACCCCGCCCGATCCCACGGGCAGTCAGGCTCCCGCGCCCCCGGCGTTCATTCGTGAGATAATCGCCGCATGTCAGATTCAGCCCGGGCGATGGTTCAGCATGGCATCCGCGACCTCCGCCCGGCCGATCTGCCGCTGCCTGACGTCGGTGTCGACGATGCGGTGCTTCGGGTCGAGGCTTGCGGCATCTGTGGCAGCGACTACGAGCAGTACGAAGGCGTCCTCCCCGTTCAGTACCCCGTCATCCCCGGCCACGAGCCAGTCGGCATCATCGAACGGATCGGCGATGATGCATCGCACCGCTGGGGCGTGCAAGCCGGCGATCGCGTCGCGGTTGAGGCGCTGCTGCCTTGCGGCCACTGCCCCGCCTGTGTGCAGGGTGCGTACGGTCACTGCCGCGGCGGCGGGGGGATCTACGGGTATCGGCCGCTCTCGCTCGCGCCCGGCCTCTGGGGCGGTTACGCCACGCACCTCTATCTGCCCGCGCACGCCCTCGTGCACCGCATGTCCAGCGATGTCCCCGCCGAGCTCGCTGTCCTCTTCAATCCTCTCGGCGCCGGATTCCGCTGGGCCGTCGCGATGCCCCGCCTATCCGTCGGCGAGACCATCGTCGTCCTGGGTCCGGGCCAGCGCGGCCTGGCTGCTGTGATCGCCGCAAAGCAGGCCGGCGCCGGCTGCATCATCGTCACCGGCCTCTCTCGCGATCAGCGCAAGCTCGATCTTGCGCGGACCTTCGGTGCAGACCACGCCACCGATGTTGGGCGCGGCGATCTCGTCCGGACCGTCCGCGAGATCACCGGCGGCCGGATGGCCGATGTTGTTGTCGATGTGACATCCTACGCCGTCGAGGCCGTCACCCAGGCCGTCGATGTCGCGCGTCGGGGTGGCCGCATCGTCCTCGCCGGCACAAAGGGCCCGAAACCGGTGCCCGAGTTCCTCAGTGATCGCGTCGTCACGAAGGAGCTCACCATCATGGGCGCCTTCGGCGTCGACTGGCGCTCCTACGAGCAGGGCATCCGTACGGTAGAGTCGCGGTGGCGCGAGCTGCAGGCCATGCACACGCACACCCTGCCGCTCGCTGAAGCGGAGCGCGGCCTGCGCCTGCTGTCCGGCCAGGTCGAAGGCGAGGAGGCCATCCACATCGCACTGATCCCCTGACCCGAAGAACGAGAGGAGTTCTCATGACAGACGAGACAGCTGCCGCGAACATCAAGCGCATGGCCCGCGTTATCGATGCGATGCCCTTCGCGAAGCACCTCGCCATGGAGTTCGTCGACGGCGGAGAAGGCTGGGCGCGCATCCGCATGCGCTATCAGGACGAGAACAGTACCGCGATGAAGGCCCTCCACGGTGGCGCCATCTCCTCCCTCATCGACACCACCGGCGCTATGGCTGCCTGGACCACCGCCGAGATCGCCACGCCGAAGTACTTCGGGTCCACCGTCGGCATCAACGTTAACTACCTCTCCGGCGCCATCGGCGAAGACATCATCGCTGAAGGCCGCATCCTCAAGCGCGGCAAAGAGATCATCTACACCGACGTCCGCGTCACCAACGAGCAGGGCAAGCTCCTCGCCCAGGGCTCCGTCACCTACCGCATCGTAGAACGCAGCGCGTAGCGGCGAGGCATGCCTCGCCCCCCTGGTGACGCGATCACCCCTCGTGAATCACCACCATCATCCGCCCGCGTGCTTCGTGTTCTTCGTGTGCCTTCGTGGATCGACGCCCTACGCCCGCGCCTCGAAGATGAACTCCGCCTCCACGCTCGCTCCCAGCGGCAGCTCGGCCACGCCGACCGCCGCCCGCGCGCCCAGTCCCGCATCGCCAAACACATCCCGCAACAGGTCCGACGCCCCGTTCGCCACCGTCGGCTGGTCTCCAAAGCCCTCCGCCGACGCCACGAACACCGTCGATTTCACGACGCGCGCGACCATGTCCAGCGATCCCAGCTCCTGCCGCACCACCGCCAGCGCCTGCACCGCGCATCCACGCGCCGCCTCCTGCCCGCGTGCGACATCGACCTCTCGGCCCAGCTTCCCCGGATGCATCACCTTCCCGTCCGTGACGCCGATCTGGCCGGAGACGAAGATCAGGCTCCCCGTGCGCACGCACGGCACGTACGCCCATCGCGGCGTACCCACTGCCGGCAGGGGGATCGACAGTTCCTTCAGTCGTTCTTCGGGTGTTGCCATGCTTGCCTCCATGCCGCGGCGCCGCGTTCATAATCGTAAAATGGTCCGCCGCAGATGTGGACGGATCTTTAACACATTGCCGGATACGGCTTAATAGCGCCGCCGTACTATGGCCACGTAGACAACAGCGCTGCGACCATGCTCCCCCGGTCGTAGCGCTGTTTCTTTGTCTCTGCCGTCCCTCATTTCACAAGGACACGAGTCAGTTCCAACCTCGTGTACGTGCCCGGGACGAACGCCCCCAGCTCGTACTCCCCCTTCTTCGTAAACCGCACCAGCACCGATTCCGAGCGCCCGGGCGAGACATCCACGGATACATACGGCCTCGGCTCTTTGAACGCGCCTGCTTCATGGTTCTTCGGCAGCTCCGGGAGTTGCTCCACGCCCTCCCCGCCCGCAAGCATCGTGCGGACCTCCTTCGCCTGGTTGTCGAACCTCAGCTCAAGGATCTGGCCTCGCCGCACTTCGATCAACGGCGGCGACATGTGGTCGTCGTAGACCACCACCACAACGAGCGGCGCCGGCCCCGTGCCGGCGTTGCCGTCCGCCACCTGTGCGATGACAACGAACGCAGTCACCGCGATGATGGCGAGTGCGGCGATCATACCCAGCGTGTATTTCAGCACGGGTGCGCGAGGGCTCCTGTCCGGCGTGTGGTGTGACGGCGGGCATCGTAGCCCGATCACCCCCGTCAGCACAAACGCGCCGGAAATTCGCGGCGTATCGCCGGGCGTCAAGTGGGCTTCGCGATAGAATGCGTCACTTGACAGCGACGGTTCACCAGGACGGCGTTGTGCCGCACGAGGGTTCTTCGCATGCAGGAAGAGCAGGGCCCAGTTCATGCACCAGAGTTTTCGCCCAACGCCACCTGGCTCCAGGGCGGCCCCCTCACCATCGCTGGCCTGCGCGGACGGCCGGTGATGGTCGACTTCTGGGACTACACCTGCGTTAACTGCCTCCGCACCCTCCCCTACGTGAAGGAGTGGCACCGCCGCTATCACTCGCTCGGCCTCACCATCGTCGGCGTCCACGCACCCGAGTTCTCCTTCGCGCGCGAATATAACAACGTCCTTCGCGCCGTCCGCGAGCACGGCATCGACTACCCCGTCGTCCTCGACAATGACTACGCCATCTGGCAGGCCTACGCGAACCGCTACTGGCCCGCCAAGTACCTCATCGACGGCAACGGCTACCTGCGCGGCTACCACCACGGCGAGGGCGCCTATCGCGAGACCGAAGAGGCCCTGCAGGCGCTGTTACGCGAGTCGTTCCCGCAGATCCTTCTGCCCGGACTCATGGATCCGGTCCGGGACGAAGATCGCGAGGGCGCCGTCTGCTACCGTGTCACACCCGAGCTCTACCTGGGTTATCTCCGTGGCAACTACGGTACCGCCGCCATTCAGCCCGACAAGCCCGCGACCTACACGGATCCCGGCAAGCACATGGACGGCTTCCTCTATCTTCAGGGCGATTGGCTGCTCGCCAACGAGTACCTCGCCCGGCCCGCTGGCGCTCACGGCGAGAGCCGCCTCACCGTTCCCTACATGTCGAAGGACGTGAACCTCGTCATCCACCCGCCGACGTTCGGCGGCGCCGCCACCATCAGCATCCTGCAGGATGGCAAGCCCATCGCCGCCGAGGACGCGGGAGAGGACGTGGTCGCCGGCGTCGCCACATCCGTCGTCACCATCGACGCCCCGCGCATGTACCGCCTCGTCAGCAACCGCGACATCGATCGGCACGAGCTCACCCTCGCCACCACCTCCGACGGCGTCGCCATGTACGCCTTCACCTTCACCTCTTGCCTCATGCCCGCCGATTGATCGTGGCCTGACACGGCTGTTAGTCGAACATGCTCGTAGGGATGAGGCATACCTCGCCCGGTGATACGCCCGATCGGGTCCTACGCCACCAGCCGCTTCAACAACGCCCGCAGCCGCGGCGTCTTCCGCAACGCCTCCCGCAACCCCGCGATCGCGTCCTCATCCACGATCAGCGCGCCGCGCTGGAACTGCCCGCCGGGGCTGTAGAAGCAGAACCGCACGCTCGCCGTCCCCGCCGCCTCGCCGTCCTCGTACTGCATCAACTGGATCGCGGGCTCGTGGTGCGGGCCGGACCACGCCGCCTCTTCGACGATCTGCCCGCCGCCCCAGTGCATCTCGAACGGCCGCGGCACCGGCCGAGGAACCGCGCGCCCTTTCGCCTGTGCCGTCTTCGTCGTGGTCTTCACCGCCGCTCGTTTCGCCTTCATCGATGCCTCCCGGTCCCGCCGCCGCGCGCTCGGCGGCGATAGTCACACGCTGAGGTTACACTTGGGCATCTTGAGCGGCCTTCCGAATGGTGCCTGATGACCAAGACCGTCGACCTGATCACCCGCAACCTCGACGAGGTCCTCACGCGTGAGGATCTCGAGCGCCTTGTCGCCCCCGGCACGCCCCTGCGCCACTACATCGGGTTCGAGATCTCCGGCAAGATCCACCTGGGCACCGGCCTCGTCTGCATGGGGAAGATCAAGGATTTCGTCGATGCCGGCGTCGACTGCACCATCTTTCTCGCCGACTGGCACTCCTGGATTAACGACAAGCTCGGCGGCGACCGCGAGACCATCCGCCACATGGCCACCGCCTACTTCGCCGAGGGGCTGAAGGCGTCCTTCCGCTGCCTCGGCGGCGATCCTGCGAAGCTCCACTTCGTCCTCGGCACCGACCTCTACCACCACAACGACGAGTACTGGGCCTCGCTCATCGACGTCGCGAAGGAGACCTCCCTCGCCCGCATGCAGCGCAGCATCACCATTCTCGGCCGCAAGGAGGGCGAATCCGTAGACTTCGCCAAGCTGCTCTACCCCGCCATGCAGGTCGCCGATATCTTCCAGCTCGGCGTGAACATCGCCCACGCCGGCATCGACCAGCGCAAGGCCCACGTCATCGCCAGGGACGTCGCCAGCAAGCTGCGCGTGAAGCCGCTGCGCGATGCGAAGGGCGAGCAGATCAAGCCCGTCTGCGTGCATCACCCGCTGCTGCTCGGCCTGAACAAGCCGGCCGCCTGGCCGCCGCAGGAGGACCAGGATGTCACCGAGATCTTCGCCTCGATGAAGATGGCGAAGTCCGTGAAGGCGTCGGCGCTGTTCGTCCACGACACCGAGGACGAGGTGCGCTCGAAGGTGAAGAAGGCCTTCTGCCCGCCCGACTACCCCAGGTTCAACCCCATGCTCGACTGGGCCCGCAAGCTCGTCTTCGCGCGCGAGGGCGAGTTCCGCGTCGCCCGCAGCGAGGCCCACGGCGGCGACCTGCGCTTCTCCTCACCCGAAGAGCTGGAGCAGGTCTACGCCACAGCGGCCCTCCACCCAGCCGACCTCAAGAACGCCGTCGCCGACTGGCTCGTCGAGACCCTCCGCCCCGCCCGCGAAGCCTTCGCATCCAGGGACGCGCAGTCCCTCATCGGCGAGCTCGATGCACTCATCACACGCTGATGCCGATGCCACACGCGCCGCCACTGCCATGCTCGCCGCCCTTCGCCCGCCGGTGAGTTACTGGGCCGGTGTGACGATCCAACGTGGCCGGGTTTACGGTGTCTTGGTGTGTTGACCATTCGTATTGCGGCAGGCGCCAGCCGGACGATGTTGGGGAGACGCCTACCGGACGAACTGGAACAGCTTGAGGCCGGGTTCCAAGGGTGGCGGGGGAATGATGAGGCGGTGGGCGCCGACGCTGTGGTGGGTGTCGGGCAGGGCTTCGAAGGCGACTTCCTCGAAGCCGGATTCAGCAAACCAGCGCCTGATCTGCGGGGTGATGTCGTTGTCGGGGCGGCGGCCGCGCGTCCAGAGGACGGTGGCGCCTTCGGCGCAGAGCTGGGGGAGGTGCTGGACGGTGTTCTTGATGTCGGCGTCGGTGATATTGCCGAAGATGCCGCAGGCGAGCACGATGTCGGCCGGGGCGGCGGCGGCGTAGTTGCCGGTGAGGGCGGCGTCGTCGGCAAGCACGTTCACGCGCCCAAGGCCAGCGAGGCGGGCGGCGGCGCGGGCGGCATCGGCGTTACGGGGGTCGAGCTCGACGAGGAGCGCGGTGACATCGTCGCGGCGGGGATGCTCGGCGAGGACGGGGATGACGTCACGCCCCTGCCCGGCGCACATGCTGATGAGGCGGATAGGGCAGGGGTGCGCGTCGATGGCGTCACGAAGGAAACCCTGCACCGTGCGCAGGCGGCGGGAGAGGGACGACGTGGGGTCGTCGTAAGGGTGGTGCCATTCGAGCCAGTTGCGGGGAGTGGGGGGCATAAATGTGTCTCAGTGCGTCAGTGCGGCAGTGCGTCAGTAGCATTTTCTACTGGAACTCGATTCATGATGCCGGGAGTTGGCTGAGGACAGGTAAAGACCTGTCCGTACGGATCCTTCCGCACAGGGCGGTGACAGTCCCGGCTTCTGTCCCGATACACGCACCGAGCGGAGCTGACGCTCCGCCGCTACTGCATGTGCCGTTCAACTTCGACCTTCAGCCCGTGCATGCGCCTCGCTCCCGCCTCTCGCGTCTCACTTCCAACGTCTCACTTCTCACTCGGGGCGGCGGGTTAGTTTCTCTACTTCGGCCATCTCCTCCGAGGTGAGCTTCCAGGCGCCGGCCGCGACGTTCTGCTCGAGTTGCTCGGGCTTGGTGGCTCCGGCGATGACGCTGGAGACCCAGGGGTGGCTGGCGAGCCAGCCGATGGCGAGGTCGAGCATGGTGTGGCCGCGCTGCAGCGCGAACTCTTCAAGCGCCGTGAGGACGGCGAAGTTCTGGTCGGTGAGGACGCCCTGGGCGCGCTGGCCCATGGCGGCGATGCGCGTGCCCTCGGGCGGCGGCTGGCCGGGGCGGTACTTGCCGGTGAGGAAGCCGTTGGCGAGCGGGAAGTAGGGCAGGACGCCGACGCCGTACTTCTCGGCGACCTGGCCCAGGTCGCGCTCGATGCGGCGGTCCAGCAGGTTGTACTGGTTCTGGGCACTGATGAAGGGCGAGAGGTGGCCGGTGCGGGCCACCCACTGGGCCTCGACGACCTGCCATCCCGTGTAGTTGCTGCACCCGACGTAGCGGACGCGTCCGGACTTCACGACGTCGTCGAGCGCGTGCATGGTCTCTTCGATGGGCGTGGTGACGTCAGGAAAGTGCATTTGGTAGAGGTCGATGTAGTCGGTATTGAGGCGCTGCATGCTGGCGTCGACGGCCTCGAAGATGTACTTGCGGGAGCCGCCACCCCAGAGCGGGCCTTCACCCATGGGCGTGCGGAACTTGGTGGCGAGGATGATGTTGCGGCGGTGGGGCTTGATGGCGGCGCCGAGAAACTCCTCGGACTTCCCGCGCGCGCCGTAGACATCGGCGGTGTCGAAGAAGTTGATGCCGAGCTCGACTGCCTTGTCGACGACGACCTTTGTTTGGTCGGCGTCGATGCGCATGCCGAAGTTGTTGCAGCCGAGGCCGACGGCCGAGACCTGGAGGCCGGACTTGCCGAGATTCCTGTATTCCATACCGCGCTGTGCTCCTTCGTGTGGGTGTTGGATCGCGATTGTAGCAGCGAAGACGGCTTAGCGGGGCCGTCAAGCTGCACCGGCAACGGCGCGAAGTTGCAGCGACCTGCCAACAGTGCTTTACGGTTCCGCAACGTCGTCCGCGTAGGATGCGGGCAGCGCGGGGGAGTGGACGCCGGGGGACGTGTTAGAGAGCCGCAGCCTCGTTGATCCGCAACGTCATCCTCCTGACCCTCGGGATTGCCATCGGCGTGAGCGCTGGCTTCTCGGCCGCTGCCGCGCGGTCGCCGGAGACGGGGCTTCCGCCGCTGCGGCTGGTGGCGCTGGGTGACTCGATCACGGCCGGGTACGGCGTGGAGCCCATGAAGACGTACCCGGAGCTGGTAGCCAGGGATCTTGGCGCGCGCTCCGGGCGTGACGTGGTAGTGAGCAACCTGGGCGTGAACGGTCTGCGCACGGGCGAGTTGCAGGAACTGCTGCGGACGGATCCACAGTACAGGGACGCGGTCGCAGCAGCGGACGTGATCACGATCGGCATCGGCACGAACGACCTGTCGACGGCGCGGGGCGCGTACTATCGGGGGACGTGCGGCGGCCCGGACAACCGGACGTGCCTTTCGCAGGCGAGGCGGACGTTTCGCGACCAGCTGGCGCAGATTGCGGACGAGATCCTGCGACTGAAGAAGGGCGATGCGAAGGTCGTGCTCGTCGACGTGTACCTCTTCTACTTCAACGACACGGGAATGGCGAGCAGGTTCTCGCCACCGCTGGATACGACCACAGAGGTGAAGCAGCCGGGGATGCTGCTGCGCTGGCTTAACGACTATGTGCGGGCGACAGCGGAGGGCATGGGCTTCGGGTTTGCGTCCGTGCGTGGGGCGTTCAACGGGGAGAGCGGAGTCGAGAGCCCGCTGGCCCGTGGGATGGTGCTGCCGCAGCCCGATGGCGTGCATCCGAGCGCGCGCGGCCACACGGCGATCGCGGAGGCGGTCCTGGAGGCGCTGGAAGAATAGCGCCGACCATCCCCACATCTTCCTTGAGGACCAACTTCGGTTTCAAGACACCAAGCGGTTAGGGCCAGACCTGTTCGTACGAGTTTGCGACGACTACGCTATCGGCGATGACGCCGGACCAGATCGCGCTTCGCGAACGGCAGATTGCCGGGAGTTGGTGGCGGCGGCGGATGCTGTCGGTGCCGGGGCAGGTGCTTTCCGGGACGGGGGCGTACAACGTCGCGAAGGAGATGCTGGTCCAGGCGGACTGGCGAGTGCTGGACGTGGGGTGCGCGGCGGGGAGCCGCCTGATGGTGTTCGACCAGCAGATCAAGTTCGCGGCGCATTCGGCGGCGGGCGTCGAGCCGGTCGCGGCGCTGGCGCAGCGCGCGGAGAAGGCGTTTCGGGATGCGGGGCGGCCGTTGAGCGCAATGGTGTCGGATCCGGCGGAGCTACCGTTTCGCGCCGAGGCGTTTGACGTGGCGTTCTGCGCGGACCTGCTGCGGTTCCTGGACGTGCGCGGGGCACAGACGGCGCTGCGGGAGATCGCGCGGGTGCTGAAGCCGGGGGCGAACTGCCTGCTCTGGGACCTGGCGCCGGTGGAGGGGCGGTTCGGGTGGTGGCAACGCTTCTGGTTACGGGGGTATGGCGGCGGGACACGCATCGCGAGCGAGAAGAGCCTGATGTCGTTAGCGGAGCGCAGCGGGTTCGACCTGGCGGAGCCGGCGTGGCTGCGGCCGTGGCTCTATCCGCCGGTCGCGCGGGCGTCGTTCGTCGCGAAGAAATTGCCGCCTGGATGGCGGCGGGAGGGGCAGAACGTTGTTAGGGACGAGGGGTAAGGGGCAGGGGCC
>JACRBR010000247.1 GCA_016213125.1 Chloroflexota bacterium
CGGCGCCGGCTTCCTGACCATGGGCGCCTCCAGCCTGCTCACCTCCCTGCTGACGATGTCCTTCAGCGCCCGCTCCAGCGGCGCCGCCCACGCCATGCCCCGCGGCCCGCGCGGCTTCGAAGACTTCATCGGCTCCTTCACGGATGGCGCGGCGCTGTCCGCCCTCATGCTCGGCGGCGCGTGGCTGCTGCGGCGCCGCGACGGCGAGCGTGGGGCGCGCGCCCGGCTGGCCCTCGGCCTGCTCGCGCTCGCGGCGTTCGGCGCCACCGCTCTGCTGTTGATCCCGCTGGGCCTGTGGCAGATCGTTCGCTATCCGGGCACCGGCGGCGGGTACTGGCTGGCGTCCGGCCTCGCCGCCATCGGCGCGCTCCTCGTCTTCGTCGCGTGGCGCACCTTCGGATGGAACAGTGCTGCGCCGGCACCGTCCGTCGCGGTCTAGCGCGCCGTCCCCATCACCAGCTCGATCGCCCGCAGCCCGATGACGCGCACGTCCTCCGGCGCCGGCACCTCGACCCCGCACGCCGCGAGCCTCAGCGGCTCGTTTCGGCGCAACTCCTCAGCGGACACCCACATGAAACCGTGGTCGTGGTCTGGCGCCGCGTGCGGAATGCCCGGAACGGGGCGAAGCGCGTAGCTCATGTCGATGTGCTGGTGCGCCGGATGCATGTCCGTCGCCCCAACATCGGCGATGATGATCTTCAGCGGCGCCGGTAGCTGCGGGATGTTCGTGAAGGCGAGCGGCGCCTCGTGCGGCACCACCTCGCAGGTGATGCCCGTCTCTTCCAGCGCCTCACGCACGACCGCCTGGATCATGTCCTCGTCCGGGTCGATGTGGCCGCCGGCCGGCAGCCAGAGCTGCAGCTTCCGGTGCCAGTGCAGCAGCGTCCGCCCGTCCTCGACGACGAACCCCGACACCGTAAAGTGGCGCTCCATGCCCGGGAGGGTAGCGAGGGCGAGGAGAGGTGGGAAGTGAGAGGCGCGGAAAGGAAGGACGATGGAGGACGGAGGATGGAAGATGGAGGGGCTCCTGCGTTGATAGACTCCGGACGTGGAGACGCTCATTGTGGTTGTGGCGGCGGTGCTCGCGGCGCTGCTGCTGCTCGCGGTTGGGTTGTGGCTGCTGTGGCGCCGGGCGACCCGCGAGGAACGGCGCCTCATCAAGCGGATCACACGCCTGCGATTCGCGTCGAAGCTCCGCCTCGCGAGACGCCTCGCGACGGATCGCCGCATCCCGCTGGCCCTGCGGGCGATCCCGCCGCTCCTGGTGCTGTACCTGGCGATGCCCATCGATATCATCCCCGACTTCATCCCCGTCCTCGGCCAGCTCGATGATGCGCTCATCATCCTCGTCGGCGTTGCGCTGCTGCTGCGCTTCGCGCCACGGAGCGCGATTGAGGGACACCTGGCCGGACTGGAAGCGGCGGACGGCGCGGCCCGCGAAAGGCCCGCGTCGCGAGGGGGCCATGCGGCATGAAGACGTACGATCTCTACGTTGAGTCGGGCCCGAAGCACATGAAGACCATGGTCCACGTCCCCCGGCTGCTCGGGTGCGTCGCGGTGGGCCCGACGACCGACGCAGCGCTGGCGGCGACGCCCGACGCGATCCGGACGTACCTCCGCTTCCTTCGTGGATGCGGCGAGAGGGTGGCTCCCGATGCGCCCTTCAAGACGCGGGTCGCCGAGCACGTCACTGAGGGCATGTGGCTCGGAAACGGGTCGCCGTACGTGTTGTTCGCGCCGGACCTGCAGCCGGTGAGCGGGAAAGAGATCGAGACGCTGCTCGGGCGGTACCACCGCATGCGCGAGACGCTGGCATTGTGGGCGGAATCGCGCACCGCCAGACAGCTCGATGCGATGCCGAAGGGCGGAGGGCGGACGGCGCGCGCCATCCTCCTGCACGTGGCGGGTAGCGGGGGCGGCTATCTCTCGCCGGTGGTCGGCGGCGTGAAGGGGTTCTCGGCCGTACACGGGGGCGCGGAGCGTGGTGAGATCGCGATTCCGGACGCGCTGCGGCGGGTCGACGCGATGGCGGCGGAGGTGGTTCGCGCGACAACGCCGGCACAGCGGTCGGTCGTGATCCGGCGGCCGAAGGAGGTGCGGACGCTCCGAAAGGCGCTCCGCCGTATGCTGGAGCACGACTGGGAGCACCTGGTGGAACTGTCGCGCCGCCCCGGCGGACCGGAGCTGTAGCGGTGACGCTGTCGCAACCTGCGGCATTGCGTGTTCGAGGCGAGACCCGGCGAGCAAGGAGCACGAGCACATGAAGGAGTTTGAGGGCAAGGTGGCCGTCGTCACGGGCGCGGCAAGCGGGATCGGGCGCGGGCTCGCCGAGCGGTTCGCGGCCGAAGGAATGCGCGTGGTTGTGGCGGACGTGGAGCAGCCGGCATTGGACGACGCGGCGAGGCAAGTGGCGTCAGCCGGCGCTGAAGTCCTTGCGGTGCGCACGGACGTCTCGAAAGAAGCCGACGTGCAGGCGCTGGCCGCGAAGACGCTGGAGCGCTTCGGGGCGGTGCACATCCTGTGCAACAACGCGGGGGTCGGTGGTGGTGGCGGCACGTCGTGGGAGATGCCGCTCGTTGACTGGGAGTGGACGCTGGGCGTGAACCTGTGGGGCGTGATCCACGGTGTGCGCGCCTTCGTGCCGCTGATGCTGAAGGGCGGGGACGAGGGCCATATCGTGAACACAGCCTCGGTCGCGGGGCTCATCGCGGGAGCGGGCGGCCCGGCGTATACGACCAGCAAGTTCGGCGTGGTGGGACTGTCGGAGATGCTGCACCACGAGCTGGCCCAGGCCTCTGCCGGCAAGATCAAAGTCTCGGTGCTGTGTCCTGCGCTGACGAACACGCGGATCCTGGAGTCCCGGCGGAACCACCCGGCGGGCCCCCAATCGGAGCCTGCGGAGGGGACGCCGGAGCGGATGATGGTGGACATGCTCAAGGGGATCTTCGCGGGAGGCATGGCTCCGGCGGAGACGGCTGGGTTCGTCGTGGATGCGATCCGGAACGAGCGCTTCTACGTGCTGACCCACCCGGAGCACAACCCGCGCCTGCAGATGCGCGCCGAGGCGATCGTGGGCGGCGGTGCTCCGCCGCTGCTGATGCCCTCACCCTGACGCCTCGGCCCGGGCGCCCGTGCCACCACGGCGTCAGCCCTTGTTGTGCAGCAGGAGCTGCCGCACCTGGATCCATGCGTTGGACGCGACCGGAATGCGCCTTGCCACGGCCTCGGCGTCCGCTGCGTCCGCGCAGTCGACGACGTAGTACCCGCCAAGCACCTCCTTGGTCTCGGCATACGGGCCGTCAACCCCCAGCGACCGCTGTCCCTGGACGCGCACGACAGGCGCCCCCTCATAGGGCATCAGCGCGCCGCCGGACACATACCGCCCCTCGCCGCGCAGCGCCTCACCCAGCGCTGCGTGCTGTGGCTGGAGGGTGGGTGGATCGTTGGGGCCCAGCGGGATCGCGGGGTCATAGCAGATGAGGAACATGTACATCATTTCCGTACTCCGTCGGTGGTGTCGCGATGCTGCGCCTCGCGCACTATAGCGACGAGGCATGACGCCGGGATCGACGGCGTTACGAAAACCTTAGGGAACAGAGGAAGCCCCCCGGAGTCCATCCGTCTTTCCGATCGTCTACAATAGGACGGCCTTCTGGGAGCAGGGGACGACATGGTCACGAAGAACAAGAAGCCACAACTAAACAAGGAAGCTGCCCTACGCGCGAGACTCGCGCTGGATCCCGACCTACCCGAGAAGATTGACCGGGCGCTGGCCGACTACGAGGAGGCACGGGCACGAGGTGAGCTACGTCGTAAGACCACTCCCCGAGGTAACGGAGGAACTGGCAAGAGAACCTCGTAGCGTCCAGGATGGCTTCCAAGAGATTATGGCCGTCATCGCCATGAATCCATTTCCCAACCCACAGTTTCCGCTTATCACCGAAGAGGTCGCCCGGGAAGGACGGCGCGTCTATACCTATCTAGACCGGACCTTCCCTTACGCGATCCAGTTCATCACCGTCCCTGAAACTGAAGCCGACGATGGCGCGGTGTTGGTCCTCGCGATCAGGCGGCTGCGCGGCAGGTGAGCTTGCGCTACCGCTCTGAGACGGGCACGTACTCGCGGCCGCGGTTGCCGGAGTAGATCTGACGTGGGCGCGCAATCTTCTGCTCGCTATCGGTGATCATCTCCCGCCACTGCGCGACCCACCCCGCCGTGCGCGGGATGGCGAAGAGCACCGGGAACATCTCCACCGGGAACCCCAGCGCCTGGTAGATGATGCCGCTGTAAAAGTCCACATTGGGGTACAGCTTGCGGGAGATGAAGTACTCGTCCTCCAGGGCGATCTTCTCCAGCTCCAGCGCAATATCGAGCATGGGATTGCGGCCGACGAGGTCGAAGACCTCATACGCCGTCCGCTTGATGATCTTCGCGCGCGGATCGTAGTTCTTGTACACGCGGTGGCCGAACCCCATGAGCCGCCCCTCGCCCGCCTTCACGCGCTTGATGAAGTCCGGGATGTTCTTGATGTCGCCGATGTGGTCCAGCATGCGGAGCACTTCTTCATTGGCGCCGCCGTGGAGCGGGCCATAGAGGGCGGCACAGGCGGCGGCCGTCGCGGAGAACGGATCGGGCCGGCTGCTGCCGACGGCCCGCATGGCGTTCGTGCTGCAGTTCTGCTCGTGGTCGGCATGCAGGATGAAGAGGACATCGATCGCCCGCTCGAGGACCGGGTCAGGCTTGTAGTCCTTCTCGGCAACCTGGCGCCAGAGCATGCTGCAGAAGTTGGCTGGGAAGGAGAGATCGTTGTCCGGATAGATGATGGGGAGACCGCGCGTGCGCCTGTACGCGTACGCCGCAATGGTCGGCATCTTCGCGATGAGGCGCCACGTCTGCAGTTCGCGTGAGGCCGGATCGTCGACGTCTTTCCCGTCCTTGTAGTACGTGGAGAGCGCGGCGACCGTCCCGACCAGCATGCCCATCGGGTGGGAGTCGTAGTTGAAGCCGTCGACGAACTTCTTGGTGTTCTCGTGCACCATCGTGTGATAGGTGATGTTGTGCACCCATTCCGAGAGCTGCGTCGCGGTTGGCAGCTCGCCAAAGAGCAGCAGGTAGGCCGTCTCCAGGTAGGTGCTGTGCTCCGCCACCTGCTCGATGGGGTAGCCGCGATACTCGAGGATTCCCTTGTCGCCATCGATGAAGGTGATCGCGCTACGGCATGAGGCCGTGTTCGTAAACGCCGGATCGTACGTCATCAGGCCGAAGTCGTCGTCGTCCACGCGGATCTGCCGGAAGTCGATCGCGCGTACGGTGCCGTCGCTTATAGGTACCTCGTACTGCTTTCCGGTGCGGTTATCGGTGACGGTCAGGCTGTCGTTGGGCATGGCGGAACCTCCGGCGGCAACGGCCGCATCCTGCGCGTTCTGGGTGGCAGCACCCAGGCCCGCGCGGGCGTCCCGGGAACAGCCCCGAAAGAGGATAACAGGAAGGCCAGCGACGCTCCCGTCTCCTCCTACATCTAGATCATGTATCGAGAAGCACATCTTCTCCGTTGTGCGACTCCCCAATACAGGGGGCTGCCCCCGTTTCCGATACTGCTTGTGCATCGCACGAGACAGGGGTCGCAGTGGACCGCGCTTTGGGGGCTGGATGAACGAACAGCAGGCGGGATCGCGCACACAGATCGTCACTGCCGAAGTGGCGCTGCGCGCCGTGGTGGAGCAGGTCGCGCGCGCGTCCGGCGGCGAGTTCTACCGGCGGCTTGCCGCCGCGCTCGGCGGAGTGTTCGGCGCCTGCTACGCGGGAATCGGCGAGATCGCCGCTGGCGGCGCCCGCGTCTCCATGCTTGGCTCATGGACGCGGCAGGATGCCACCTCACCCAGCGAGTTCACCCTTGCCGGGACGCCCGCCGCCGACATCGCCCTGGGCCGCACCACGTACCACCCTGACCGCGTCCGCCGTAACTTTCCGTCGGACCAGCGGCTGCAACGCCTCTTCGCGGAAAGCTACCTCGGCGTGCCGATTACTGATGCCCGCGGCGACGTCCTGGGCCTCATCGAGTTGGTCGCCGACGGGCCGCTCCCCAACGTCGAGGCCGCCACCTCGATCCTCATGGCCATGGCCGAGCGCGCCGTCGTGGAGTTGGAGCGCGACCAGGCCGAGGCGGCGCTCCGAGATAGCGAGATGCGGTATCGCGCCCTGATCGAGGACTCGTTCCACCTGGTCGCAGAGGTCGTCGATGAGCGCTACGTCTACGTCAGCTCCGGGTACACCGATGCACTGGGCTATGCGCCCGAGGAACTCCTGGGCGGCAGTATCTTCGACCTGATCCACGCGGAAGAGCGCCGGCCGACGGCGGGCGAACTGCAGGCGATGCTCGCGCAGCGGCGGGCCGCCCGGTTCACGGTGCGCATGCAACACCGCGAAGGCTCGTGGCGCTGGATCGAGTGCACGGCACGGGCCTTTCGCGCCAGCAGCGGCGAATATCGCACCACCCTGTTCTCGCGAGACATTACCGACAGGCGGTTCGCCGAGGAGACGCTGCGCGAAAGCGAGGAGCTGTTCCGGACGCTGATCAAGGACCTCCGCGTCGGCGTGGTCCTCCACGACGCGGACGCGCGGGTGCTCGTCTGCAACGATGCCGCGCTCACCCTGCTGGGCCTCACGGAGGAACAGATCCTGGGCCGGACCTCGTACGACGATGACTGGAATCCAACCCATGAGGACGGCACCGTCATTCCGCCACACGAGCGGCCCGTGCCGCTGGCGATAGCGACCGGGAAGCCCGTCCGAGACATGGTCTATGGCGTGCACCGGGAGTCAACGCAGGATGTGGCATGGGTCCTGGCGAGCGCAGAGCCCCAGTTCGACAGCAACGGCGCCGTCCACCGCGTGATCTGCTCGATCATCGACATCACCGCCAGGCTCGCGGCCGAGCGGGAGCTGCGCGAGAGCGAGAGCCGGTTCCGGTTCCTCGCCGAGAACAGCACCGACGTCATCGCCCGCTACGACAGGGAGGGCGTCTGCATCTGGGTGTCGCCCTCCGTGAAGGCGGCGGCAGGATACGAGCCGGAAGAAGTCATCGGGCATTCACTGACGGAGTTCTTCCAGGACAACACCAGCCTGCTCGATTACGCGTTGAGCGAGGTTGAGGCGGGCCGCGAGGCGTTTCGGACGACGTTCCCCCTGCGGCACAAAGATGGCCGGACGGTATGGATGGAGGCCATCAACCGGGTCATCCGTGACCCGGCCACGGGCGAGATCGTCGAGATCCACGCGTCGTCCCGCGATGTAACCACCCGCAAGGCCGCGGAGGACGAGCTCCGCGAGAGCGAGGCCCGCTTCCGCCTCCTGGCCGAAAACTCGACCGACATCATTGGCCGCTACACGCCGGAGGGCGCCTGCATCTGGATCTCGCCTTCCATCAAGGTCGTCACCGGCCTCGATCCGGAGATGGCCGTCGGCCAGGTCCCCGGCGACCACATCCACCCGGACGACCGTGAGGGCCGGCTGGACGTCATGCGGGCGCTCGTCGCGGGCCAGGATCAGGCGACGCAGACCTTCCGTTTCCGGCACGTCGACGGCCACTACATCTGGCTGGAGGCCCACGTCAGGGCCATCCGCGACGCCGAAGGCAACCTCATCGAGATCCAGACGTCCTCCCGCGACGTGACGGCGCGCAAGCATGCGGAGGACGAGCTGCGCGAGAGCGAAGCGCGGTTCCGCCTGCTGGCCGAGAACGCGACGGACATGATCGCCCGCTTCGCCCCGGACGGCCGGTGCACGTGGGTCTCGCCCTCGGCGGAGGCCATCACCGGCCTCACCCCCGACGAAGTGATGCGCACCGCGCCCGATGCCCGCATCCATCCGGAAGACGCCCCCGCCGTCTGGGATGCGTTCACGGCGATGGTCGAAGGCCAGGCCACGCGCCGCGCGACCTTCAGGTACCTCCACAGGGACGGTCACTACATCTGGCTCGAGGCCGACGGGCGCGCGATTCGCGACGGCTCCGGCCGCGTCGTTGAGATCCACTCCTCAACCCGTGACGTCACGGCGCGAATGGTCGCCGACGACGAGCTTCGCGAGAGCGAGTCCCGCTTCCGGCTGATCGCCGAGAACGCGTCCGACATGATCGGCAGATACACACCGGACAGCGTCTGCCTGTGGGTGTCGCCGTCGGTGACGTCAATCCTGGGATACGAGCCCTCCGAGCTCATTGGCACGAACGTGCGCGAGGGGATACATCCCGAGGATCTGCAGCGCATCACCGATCTCCCCGACAATTGGCAGCGGCCGGACACCACGACCAAGACGTTGCGATACCGGCACAAGGACGGGCATTACATCTGGGTCGAATCGACGAGCAAGGCCGTCCGTGACCCGCTGACGGGCGAGATCA
>JACRBR010000249.1 GCA_016213125.1 Chloroflexota bacterium
ACCGCCCGCTCGCGGTTGGCCACCTTCGTCAGCGCCGCCTCCAGCAGGCTGTCCAGCACCTCCCGGCTCCCCAGCACATCGAAGCGGCCGATGTCGCCCTCGCCAGCCACCCGCAGCCATCCCCGCACCCGCCCGCCGTCATCTACCACGTACTGCGTCGCGCGTCCCAGGCTCTCCTGCGCTGCCGTCCACTCGCCGAAGGTCATGCCTTCGAATCGCCGCACCTCCGGCGGCACAAGCTCGTTGTACAGCTGAAACACCGCATAAGAATCGTCCTTCGTGCGCCTCCGCAGCACGTCCGGCGCCTTCCGGTGCGCGTCTTTGTCTACGTCCCGGCGGTAGACCCGCTCCCGCACGTACGGCGCAAACGCACAGCGGGTCGAGGCGACCTCCGTGTCGCTGCCCGCTGGCAGGCGCAGAAAGAGCCGCATCGCACCGGATCTGCCGGCCGCCTCCGTCATCCGGTCCAGCAGGCTCATCAGGACCGAGTTGTCACCCTGCGCCGCGTCAATCAGGCAGTCGATCTCCCACGCCTGCTTGGTCGCGCGCTTCCGGGCCGAGACGAGGCCCCGCAGCGTCGCCCCCTTCACGCTGACGCACGTGTGGCGCCCCGTGGCGAAACTGAACCACTGCTCAAGCGCCGTCTCCAACGGGTGCGGTGAATCCTGCGTGCCGATGCGGTCGCGCGTCATCGCCTCGTTTGCGTACACCTTCCCGTCGTACGAGACGAGCGCCACGAGGTCGGTCGGCAGGACGGTGCGGGCCGTGTGTGCCATCAGGGGCTGTTCTGCTCCTTCGCCAATCCGCCCTTCAGTGTAGGCGATCGTCGAAGGGGACACCGAGGCGCGGCTGCGCCGATTGACCCCCGCCGGAGCCTGAAGTACGTTCCGCAAATATCGGCTCGAAAGCCGTCCCCGAGGGCGCCCGGAACACCGGAGGCCCGTGACAATAGACAGGCTCGTGACGCTCGTCCTCCTGCTGGGCGGCCTGTTCTTCCTTGGTCCCGGCCTCTGGGCTCTCCTCGATCCTGATTCGTTCTACCGGGAGCTGGCGCCGTTCGAGCCGTACAACCGGCACTTCGTGCACGATATCGGGGCCTTCCAGATTGGCATCGGTGTAGCGCTGCTCCTGGCAGCGTGGTGGAGCGACGCGAAGCTCATCGTCCTGGCCGGAGCCGCGGCTGCCGCTGTCGCGCACCTTGTCTCGCACGTCATGGACAACGACCACGGCGGGAACGACACGGATGTCCCCGTGTTCGCGATTGTCGCGGCCGTCCTTCTGGTCACGGCGCTCGCGCGCTGGATCTCCACGCGGCCGCAGCCAGCCTAGGACTTCCGCCTTACTTCACCGGGCGCAAACGCTCCTCGTGGTACGCCGCCGCCAGCTTCGCGAGCAGCGCGTGGAACCTGGTGTCGCCCGTTAGTTCCGGGTGAAACGAGGTCGCCAGCAGCCGGCCCTCCCGCGCAGCCACGATCGCGCCGTCCTCCAGCGTCGCCAGCACCTCGACGGCCGCGCCGCACCGCTCGATGACCGGGGCGCGGATGAAGACCGCATGAAACGGCGTGCCGTCGATCCCCTCGATGTGGATGTCCTCCTCGAACGAATCCACCTGCCGCCCGAAGGCGTTGCGGCGCACGTCGATGTCCATCAGCGCCAGGTTCGGCCGGTCCAGCTCCGTCGCCTGCTTCGCCAGCACGATCGCCCCGGCGCAGGTACCCCAGATCGGCAGACCCGCGAGGCCCAGCCTGCGGATCGGCTCCCGCAGGTCGTAGATGTCCAGCAGCCGGGTGATGGTGGTGCTCTCGCCGCCGGGGATGATCAGCGCGTCGATATGCACGAGCTGCGCCGGCAACCGCACCTCCACGGCGTCCACGCCGAGCCGCCGCAGCATCTCGATGTGCTCCGCAAAGTCGCCCTGCAGCGCCAGCACGCCAACCGTAGGTGCGGTCATGCCGTCATGGTAACGAACACCCTTAGCGCCACGCGGAGTGGATCCGCCGGCGCTCAGTGCCACTGCCGCGAGCCCGGGCTTGACGGTGATGCGTCACGAGCAATAGGCTCGCTGATACGCCGCGTTCCGGCGTGCAGGAGGATCCGATGACCACGACCATGGAGAGGTTCAGGACCGCGATGCAGCCTCCCCAGGCTGTGGCGTTCTTTCGAGGGCTCTTCGAGCGCGCCGGTGTGCGCGTGCTGGACACGGGCGAAGGCTTCACCTGCATTCACACCGGTGCGGCGATTTTGTTCCAACCCGGAATTGATGAGGCTGCGCTGGACTTCGTGGTCGATGTTGAGGAGGCCAACGTCGAGGCGCTCCTCGCCGACATAGCCGATGGTGCGCTCGACGACCGCGAGCAATACCGGATCATGACCCATCTCGCCGCGCCGGCCGCCCGCGGAGCCTTCCGTCGGCCCGCAATCCGCAACCGGTTTCTGCGCGAATTGCTGTTCAAGATCGGCCGGGCCGAGATGTTGATGCACGTTCGGCTCGTCCCGCCGCCGGGCGAGCAGGAGGCCCCGGGCTACACCGTCATGTACGTCGATGGCCAGACGCTCGTGATCGACGGCCTCCACGGGAAGGTAGATCACGAGTACCGGCTGACGGTCGCCCACGCGACCGAGTTCCAGCGGCGCCTTCTGGACGCACGTAAGAAGGGCAGGCTGCGCGACTGGCTCGCGTTCGCGCGCTGGTACGGCAAGCTTCGTAGGGAGGTCGTCGCGCCCGTTCGCGCCTAGCCGTCCGTTCCGCGCGGCCCGATCACACCCGCCGCCCGCAGCTCCGCGATCTCCTCCCACGAATACCCGTGCTCCAGCAGCACCTCCTCCGTGTGCTCGCCGAGCTGTGGCGCGGGACGCGGGATCGGCACCGGCTCGTCGTCGATCGTGACGCCGATGCTGACCATCGGAACCGGCTCGCCGCCGGGTCGCTCGACCGGCTGGATGTACGCATTCGCCAGCACCTGCGGATCGCGCGCGACCTCGGCATGGTCCTGCACCGGCGCCGCCAGCATGCCGATCGCGTTCAGGCGCTCGATCCAGTCGCGTGCCGGCGCCGACAGAAATGCCTCCTCCAGGATCGTCATCAGCGCCGGAGCGTGCTCGAACATCCGTTTGCGGTACGTATCGAACCGCGCGTCCGCCGCAATCTCCGGCCGTCCGATGACCTCGCACACCTCCGGCCACGCGCGGTCCAGCAACATGCCGATGACGAACCACCTCCCGTCGCCCGCCCGATACACCCGCCAGAACGGCCGCGTGCCGCCGTTGTAAAACCGCTCCCGCAGCTCGCCCGTGAACAGGTAGTTGTCGATGTCGAACGACTGCAGCGCCAGCATGCTGCCCAGCAGCGACGTGTCGTACTTCGCACCCGTGCCGGTCGCCGCGCGCCCGGCCAGCCCGGCCAGCGCTGCGATGCACGCGTGCAGCGCCCCGCTCTGGTCGCCGATCGCCACCACCGACGGCAGCGGCGGGTCGTCGGGTTCGCCGTTGGTGCTGGCGAACCCGCCGCGCGCCTGCGCGATGTAGTCAAACGCGCCGGCGTCCCGCTCATCCCCCGCCGGACCGTACGCCGATGCCTGCACGTACACGATGCGCGGGTTCACCGTTGCGATCGAGCCGTAGTCGAGCCCCAGCCGCTCCACCGCGGCGATGCGGAAGTTGTGCAGCAGCACATCGCACTTTTGGCCAGCCGCAGGAACACCTCCCGCCCGCGCGGATGCTTCAGGTTCAGCGCGATCGATCGCTTGCCGTGATTGTGCGCCTCGAAGAAGCTGCTGAGCCCTGTCTCCCGGCTGTACCACGCATACCGGCCCGGATCGCCGGACTGCACTTCCTCCACCTTGATAACGTCCGCGCCCAGGTTCGCCAGGATCGTCGAGGCGTACGGCCCGTGCTGGTACACGGTCAGATCGAGCACCCGGAAGCCGGCGAGAGGTAGACGCATGCGGCGATTCTCGCGCCTGAGAGACGGGCCGTCCAGCATCAGGTCATCTGGAAGCGAACCGTCAAAAGCAAGGCCGGTCGCACCCAGATGCGACCGGCCTTGCGCCCCGCTGCAGTCGACTCGCCTCTACCTGGATTCGCACCACTGCTGCAGGGCCGTCAGTACCTGTCCCCAGGCGAAGTTGCAGAACCCAAGGTACTCGCTGCTCTCATCCCATCCCAAGTGCCGGAAATCCAGCACCGTCAGATGCGCGCTCTCGTCAGTGACGCCTCGCGACGCACCTGGATTCTCCCGCTCACTGATCTCGAACACCAGGCGCGTCCCCGTCCAGGCGGACGCCGGACTGCTCGCGGGGTGCGCGCTCACGACCTCCAGTTCGACTA
>JACRBR010000251.1 GCA_016213125.1 Chloroflexota bacterium
GAATCGGGCGAATAGCGTATCCGTCGCACGCCCGCCGGAACCGCACATGCCAGGAGCAGCTTCCCCTGCTCCCCGTCGTGAAGCTGGAGCACGGTCTGATCGAGTTCCGCGTCCGGGAGCAGCGGGTCCTCCCGGGCACGAAGCCTGCGGGTGACGAGCGCGAAGCCGCGACCATCGGGCGCAAAATCGACGGCCTCGATGAATCGCCCCGGAAACTCGCGTTCCAGGACGAGGCGTTCCGTTCTCCGGTCCACGATGTGGATTCCCGACCCCGCGATCCAGCAGTGATCGGTCCCAGGCACGGTCCCCACCAGTGCATTGGGTGCGAACAAATTGAATTCGCCGAGGCGTACGTGCGCTCCGGAGGTCGGATTCCAGATCGCAAGGTCGTACCGCGAGCTCTTCATGTGCCCTGCCCCGGTGACGAGGAGATCTCCCGCGTCCAGGCGCGCGACGGCACAGATGCAGGCGTAGTCATGAGTCGGAGACCGGATTGGCACCACCTGAAGACGCTCCCCATCTAGACGCCAGATCGAACTGCCGTGCCCGGCGAGCAGTCCGCCATCCCGTTGCCATGAGTACCACTCCGCCTCACCGGGCAGCTCCAACGATGGCGACAGCCGGCCCCCTTGAGCGGCACAGATCAATGCGAGGGCGGTCGCTCCCGACCGACTGCGTTGGTGCTCCCATGATTCCCGGCACAGGATGCGATCGCCGTCCGGTTCGCGCGCGCAGAGCGGCAGGTAGCCGGTCGGCAGGTCGGCCGACTGTCGCTCCTCCAGCGTCTCGAGGTCCCAGAGCCGCACCGCCCCGTCGCACCCGATCGTCCGAAAGCGCTTGCCGTCCGGCAGGAAGAACGGGCCGACCGCGTCGTCCCTAATCCACGGCAGCATCCGCTCGGGTACCGGCGAACCGCGGCGTGCCGCCTGCATACCGGCGCCCGCCCGGAGTGCCGCGTGCAACTCCAGGTGGGACTCGTCGAGGCCGGCTGCGACCGCGTGCTCCACCTCCGGCCTCCATGCTCCCGTCGCGGCATCGCGAAGCGCCAAAAGCCGGGTCCCGAGGCGCTCCATGGCGACCCGCGGGGGCAGCGCACACAAGAGCCACGTGGGCGCGTGATACGGTTCTGCCCCGAGGTCCAGCCAGTCTAACTCCTGACGCGCGTTCGGGCTCGGCCGGGGCGGCGGAGCCACCGGAAAGCGGTCGGGATGCGCCGCAAAGTGCTCGAAGCAGCGCTCCGTCAGTCCGGCCAGTCGATCGGAGCCGGTCTCGGCCTGGATCGCACGGAGGATGCGGACCAGCGCGCGGAGTCGTTGGATACCGGCCGCGGGATCCGGAACCACCGTGAATAACTCTCGCTCGATCGCCTCTGCCACCGGTTCCAGGACTTCTTTGCCACGAAGAATCAGGGTGCGCTCGGCGAGGTCGCCTCCAGTCCGGCCGAGATACTCAATGGCTTCGCGCGTGCTCACCCGCAGGACAATCTCGCGGTGAGCCTGCGCAGCTCCCTCCGCCGGGGGAACGACCGGGAACTCCTCCCGCCGTGCGAGCGCGGCCCGGACCTGCGCCTCCATTTGCAGTGGCAGACCGTACATCAGTTCGTGGACCGGATCGACCTCGACCTCGGCTGGTCCCGGCGCGCCGCGTGCAGGCTGGTCCCTCGGCGGGCGCTCGAACCAGATCATCGGGCCCTCACCGGGTTGCGCGTCGGGCCTCCACCAACCGCGGGGCAACGTGGTGCGAACGCGGGCACCCGCCGGGAGCTGTCCACCGCTCAGCGTGCGCACGACTTCGGTGGAGCAGGCGGGTGCCTTTCCCAGCGCCATGCGGATGCCGACGAAGACGCGGGGCGCGGCCAGGGCATAGTAGTGCAGGCGCGCGTCCGCCTCGGCCACGACGGCAGCTTCCTCGTCAGCCGGCGACACCGCATAGGCGATCGCGTGTGCCCGATCCCCTTCGCACTTGCCGGAGATGAGCTTGAAGAGATGGCGCTCCTCCCCGGCGCTCGCGTCACCGAACGCGGCCCAGGCCGGTAGGCTGACGGTCAGGGCGGGGTACGGCCAGTACCCGAAAAGGACGCGGTCGACGTGCAGCCTGACGTCCCGACGACGCCGGTCGAATTGCGGCGCGACGCGCTCGTCCGGAGGTTGCGGACCCGGCGGTGGGGCCGTCTCCTCGACGCGCGCCCAGACGATGAGATTGGGCGAGACGATTCGATTCTGCGGCGACGAGTTGAAGTACTCGAGCCAGTACCATCCCTGGTCACCCACCTCGGGCGACTGTGTGTTGAGCCAGTCATGGTCGGGCATCGGCGGCCAGGGAATCGAGAGGTTGTCCAGCGGCAGGGGCGTCCACGGCGCGAGGACGGCCGCGCCGGGCGCTTCCGCCGACGGGCGCACGTTCGGAGCCACCGGACGGCCGGGC
>JACRBR010000256.1 GCA_016213125.1 Chloroflexota bacterium
TGCAGTGGTCGATGCAGCCATCGGGCCAGGCGCGCATGACTTCGAGGCAGTGACCGGTGATGACCCGGTTGGGTTCGGGGGCGTCGCGCTGGATGCGAACCGGGCGCTGCGGCTCGGGACGTCGGGCGCGGCGAGGGCGTTCAAGCGAC
Source organism: Chloroflexota bacterium (assembly GCA_016213125.1). Classification (GTDB taxonomy): domain Bacteria; phylum Chloroflexota; class Dehalococcoidia; order DSTF01; family JACRBR01; genus JACRBR01. The sequence goes on from JACRBR010000256.1 coordinate 150, forward strand.
TGAACCATGGGCGTATTAGATCAGGGTGGTGATCCGGCAGGAATAGGGGAACACCCTGAGATCTCGGGCGGAGGGATGTGCCACCGGAGGTCGACGCGAGGACCACGGCGTGGACAGCGAACGTAAGGGCGCAGGCGAGTAGAATGCGGGCCGATGGCGGACGTGCCCAGGACCATGGCGGAGTACATCGAGGCGATACGGGCTGGGCTCGTGTGCGAGCGCTGCGGGCGTTATGTCGGATCGCTGGCCGCGAAGGCATATCTGCCGCCCCTGTTCCCCATCGCGTTCGAGGACATCCCCGCCGACGACGAGGCGCGGTCGCTGATCCAGTTCGAGTGGCACCTGCTGGGGATGATGAGGCAGGGGAAATTCGTGATTCGGCACCCGGAGAAGGACGGCAAGTGCGTATCTGTTCGGGAGTGGGCGGAATCGGACGACGATGAGGACGCGGAGGTGGGGGACGAGGCAGTGTAGAACCGGCCCTGGCGAAAGAAGCCTCTTGCGGCTGTGGTTAGGCAGTTGCGAACGTTCGCGGTCGTTACGTCAAATAGACATCTTCAACAATATGATAACGGGTCTAGGAAGCTATAGAAGGCGCGCCACATCCGTTGTAGAATGTGGGTTGGAGAGGATATGAGCGCCCCGAGCGGCAAGGAGCAGGCGACCGCGCCGTCGGCACGGGAGGTGCGCATGGGCGAGGCGGAGTGCCCACGTTGCCGCAAGTCCTTCACTGCGAGCTATTGGAGCGGCGGGGTGATGATCCAGGCCCGATGCCTGAGCTGTGACCTCAAGTGGCCCCTGCCGGATGTCGTCTAGTCCGGGAACCCAGGCTCCACGAAGTATGTCTGCCCGCCCGTACGTGTTTACGCGCCTGAGCATTTGAGCGAGAATCGAGATGGTGAAGCCGAAAGAGCGCGAGAAAGAACCCCTGGAACAGATTCTGGCGGAGGAGGAAGACCTGCTCGTCGAAACCACCCGTATCCCCGTGCCGACCATCAAGCCCGAGGAGGAGGCGCTCGGCGAGACGCCCGATTCCGTCGAGCTATATCTCAACGAGATCGCTCGCTACAAGCTGCTGCGCCCCGAGGAGGAAGTCTCGCTCGCGAAGGAGATCGAGAACGGCCGCATCCTCGACGAGTTGAGCGACGCCTACATGGAGCAGCACCTGACGGTTCCGACCCTGGAGCAGCTTGCGGGCGCGCTTCTGCAGCAGGTGCTCGAGGGGTTGAGCCTGGTGCGCCGGTCGAAGGTGCTCAAGGGGTTCCCGCTTCGTCCGCCGCTGGTGAACCAGCTGTTCTTTCAGCAGCTCTGGGACAACATCCAGGACAAGATGGACGAGCCGTTCGAGGAGGAGGTGCGGAAGGCGACGAAGCGCGACGTGACGCAGGTCCGCAACCTGCTGATCACGCTGTCCGTCGCACAACGCATCTTTCCCGAAGGCGCGCACAAGGCGCTGGAGGACGGCCTGCACTACCTGTACGCCGGGCCGCCGAGGGTGCCTGATGTGAAGTCGCTGGAGACGCGGCCGGGGCGGCCGCTGAGCAAGCGCGCGCAGGCGGAATTGAAGGAGGCGCAGGCGGCGGCGCGGAAGGCGAACCGCGAGTACGAGGCGGCCATCAAGGTGCTTGTGCCGTACGTGCGGCAGGCGCGGCACATCGCGCAGCGCGCCGAAGAGCATATGGTGAACGCCAACCTGCGCCTCGTGGTCAGCGTGGCGAAGAAGTACGCGGGCCGCGGGATGCCGCTTATGGACCTGATCCAGGAGGGCAACGGCGGGCTGATGCGCGCGGTCGAGAAGTTCGAGCACCGGCGCGGGTTCCGGTTCAGCACGTACGCGACGTGGTGGATCCGGCAGGCCGTCGGGCGCGCGATCGCGGACAAGGGCCGGACGATCCGGCTACCGATCCACATCACGGAGCTGATCTCAAAGTACTCACAGGCCCGGGAGCGGCTGTTCCAGCGCCTGGGGCGCGAGCCCAAGACGACGGAGCTGTCGAAGCTGATGGGGATGCCGCCGGACAAGGTCCGTGAGGCGGCACGCGCCCTGCGACAGTCCGTCGTGTCGCTCGAGACGCCGGTGGGCGAGGAAGAGGAAGGCA
>JACRBR010000254.1 GCA_016213125.1 Chloroflexota bacterium
CTGCCTGACGGCGCTCGTCGCGTCGTTCGCACCCGTGGCGACCACGCTTGCCAGCGGCCTTCGTGGCTCGCCGGAGGTGGCGCAGGCCATGGGCCCGCCCGCCGACCTGCGCGCCGGCTCCTCGGCCGGGACTGGATGGGAGCTGGCGTACGCCGCTGCTATACCGTCGGCGTCCGACCGTGGCGCCGCCCTGGTTGCGGGCGTTGAGCATCAGCGGCAGATAGACACCCTGATCGCCCTGTACAACTGGGGCGAGCGGGAGAAGGCCGCGACGGCCGCGCGGGAGGTTGGGGCCGCGGCCCTGCCCGCACGCGGGCAAGGGGGGAGCCTGAACCGCGCCTCCGGATACGCCCCGGGTACCGTGATCGCCGCCCGCATCACCATCTATGGGTGCCAGGGTCGCGGTGGCGGGTTCTGCGGTGGCATGTCCAGCGGGATGACCGTGTTCGACGGCGCGGCCGCCTGCAGCACGGACATGCCCTTCGGCACGAAGTTCACCATCGATAACGACCCCACCGGGCGCACCTACGAGTGCCTGGACCGGGGCATGCTGTCGGCGACCTGGGTCGACATCTTCTTCTACAACACGGAGGACGGCTTCGCCTGGGCCAGCCAGCTCGGCTCCACCCACGCCAACATCCGGATCGTGAACTAGCGCCGCGTTCGTTCGAATCGACAGAGAAGGGCGGGTCGCAAGACCCGCCCTTTTCGTCTACGCCTAACACCTAACGCCTAACACCTATAACCTCGCATCATGACGCCAGCGAGGCGCTTACCACAGAACCTGTCTATGAAGGGCCCGCCGCCTGTCCGGGAGATCATCCGCCGCCTCGAAGAGGCGTACGGGATCCCGGAATGGCGCCCCCACCAGGACCCGACGTCCGAGCTGGTCCTCACCATCCTCTCCCAGAACACCTCCGACACCAACTCAGGCCGTGCCTTCGCCCGCCTGCTCCAGCGGTTCCCCGGCTGGGACGACGTCGTCGAGGCGCGCCTTCCCGAGCTGATCGCCGCAATCCAGCCTGGCGGCCTCGCCCCGACGAAGGGACCCCGCATCCAGGCCGCCCTGCGGGACATCAGGGGGCGCACGGGGGGCTACGATCTCGCGTTCCTCGTCGATCTGCCGGTCGACGAGGCGCGGGATTGGCTGCGCAGCATCCACGGCGTCGGTCCTAAGACCGTGGCCTGCGTGCTTCTATTCGCGCTGGGCATGCCGGCCATGCCCGTCGATACCCACGTCTTCCGCGTCGCCACGCGCCTCGGCCTCATCCCGGAGCGAGCCGGGAAGGCGGCGATGACGCCGGAGAAGGCTCACGTCCTGCTCGAGGCGCTGGTGCCGCGGGAGGACTACTACGCCTTCCACATCGGCCTCATCAAGCACGGCCGCCGCACCTGCACCGCCCAGCGCCCGGCGTGCGGGGCGTGCGCGCTGGCCGACCTGTGTCCACGAATCGGGGTGCCCGACGGTCCGAAGCCCGCATAATGACCGTCGCAGCGTCCTGGTGGCGTGTTATCCTCGGCTAATGCAGCAGCGCGTCCAGTTCTGCACCACCAGCGACGGCGTCCAGATCGCGTTCGCCGTGCTCGGTGAGGGATATCCGCTGGTCCTGGTGCCCGGCTGGGTCAGCCACCTGGAACTGGACATGGAGCCCGACTCACCAAGCCGCGAGAGCTTCGAGGAACTTGCCCGCCACTTCATGCTCGTCCGGTACGACAAGCGTGGTACGGGCCTTTCGGACAGGGGCGCCAGCGACTTCAGCCTCGAGCCGCGCCTGCTAGACCTCGATGCTGTGATCGATCGTCTGAAGCTCACCCGCTACGCGGTGCGCGGCATGTCAGAGGGCGGGCCCGTCGCCATCGCCCACGCTGTCCGTCATCCGGAGCGCGTGTCGCATCTCATACTCCAGGGCACCTACGCCCACCTGGGCCGCTCCGACACCACCGAGGCCCTTATCGCCTTGATCGGCGCGGAGTGGGGCCTGGGTTCCGCGACGATGGCCAGCATCTTCGTACCAAGCGCGACCAAGGAGATACAGGAGCGGTTTGTCCAGTACCAACGCGAGGCCGCGACCCGGCCGGATGCGGCGGCGATGCTGCGGGCAAACGTCGACACGGATGTGCGCGACCTGCTCGCCCAGGTGCAGGCTCCCACGCTGGTCATCCACAGCGAGACGGATAAGGCGGTGCCGTTCGAGCACGCCCGCCGCTTGGCCGGCGCCATCCCCAACGCCACATTGTCACAGTACAAGGGCGATCACGCCCCGATCGGCTCGTACGAGCAGATCAACCGCATGATCGTGGAGTTCGTGTCGCCGGATGACGCGGCTGACCGGGCCGCACCGGCGGCGGTTTCGGGCCTGCTGACGATCATGTTCACCGACATCGAGGCTTCGACGACGATGACGCGCCGTCTCGGCGACGCCGGGGCCCAGCGGGTGCTGCACACACACAACGGCATCATCCGGGACGCGCTGCGCGCGAACGCGGGGACGGAGATCAAGCACACGGGCGACGGGATCATGGCCTCGTTCGCGACAGCCTCCTCCGCCCTGACATGCGCGTCCTCGATCCAGCGCGCGTTCGAGGAGCACAACGAGCGCGACCCGGACTCCCGCGTGCGTGTGCGGATCGGACTGAACGCGGGCGAGCCCGTCGCTGAGGACGGCGACCTGTTCGGGACCTCCGTCCAGCTTGCCGCCCGCATCTGCGCCCGCGCCGAGCCAGGCCAGGTCCTCGCCGCCAACGTCGTGCGGGAGCTGGCTGCCGGCAAGCAGTTCCTCTTCGCCGACCACGGTGATGTCGTCCTACGTGGGTTCGAGGATCCGGTCCACGTCTTCGAGGTCGGCTGGCGCGGCTAAGGGAGATGCCGTCCTCGCGCGGACCGCGAACTATCCTCGCGTCCCGAACACGCAGAACGTCGTATCGGATGGCGCTGCCGGCTCCTCCGTGAAGCCTGAGGTCATGCGGACGTCGGTGAAGCCTGCGCCCTCCACGAGATCAGCGGCTTGGGCCTGGGAGTACCACCGCACCGCGGGCGACCGCTGGTGAAGTTCGGTCGCGACAACCTCACCCACCACAAGGACCTCGTACCGGTTCTCTTCGTGCTGAAGCTGCCGCTCATGGTCGTATCGCGTCCGGATCCACCGCCGGATCGTTGCCCCATCTTTAGGAC
>JACRBR010000023.1 GCA_016213125.1 Chloroflexota bacterium
ATGCTCATCGCGCAGGAGCCGGTGGGGCTAAGCGGGCTGTCGCAGTCCGCGTTCGCCGGCGACGCCAGCTCCTGCACCGGCCCGCGGCTCGACCCCGCGCCCCCCGGCCCGAAGACGAGGTCGCATGGGTTCACGGAGGCGATCACGAAGTGGTCGTACTCCACCGTGAACTCGTACGCCCCCAGCCCGTCCTCAATCGTGTCGGCGTTCTCGTCGCCCGTGTGTACGTTCTCCGCCCGCTCGACGATCCGGAGGCTCCCCTCGCCGGGCCCGCCGCAGGGGGCCGGCTGTTCGCACAGCCAGAGGTTGGCCTTCGGCACACTGGCGTCGGCGTTGGCGGCGTTGCCCTCGGGCACCTTGTGCACCGTCGGCGGCGGGTCGATGAGGGTGATGGTGGCGGGAGGCAGCTACCGGGCGCCGTAACGATCGGTTCGCAGCTCATGAGTTCCCCTCCTAGGTTGTCATGTGCCTGCACATCGCGCAGCGATAACGGAACAAAGCCTGGCGATGCCGTGGGTTGGACGGCATAGTGCACTGTGGCCAGCAGGAGGTCCTGCCCAGGAGAGAGTGTCGCGCCAATCCCCCCAACAACGATGCACGAGATCACCGATAGATTGGCACCGGATCCTGCTGAGCCGTCATCACTCTTCACGGGATCACACGTCAGGTTAGGAGAAAACTCAGCCTCGTTGACATCAGGGTTTGAGTCCGCCCCAAAGGGGAGTGGCACAGCCTGAAGCCGGCTTGTGTCTGGCATCAGGAGCCAGAAGTTGAAGCAGCATAGGATCGAGCTCGCTGGCTGATTGTTCACCAGGATCGCCTGCGCATCTATGTAGTCTGCGTCTGTCGTGAAGACACATCGATCCTGGATGCCGGCCGCGTCTGGGTCACAGTCGATCGCCAAGAACCAGCCTTCGGGTGTAGAAGCGAGGTCGATGGATAGGACCGCCGCCGCAGGGCTCGGGACGAAGACGGTTGGTGTTGGGACAATCGGGGTGGCCGTGGAGGTGGGCGTCGAACCGGTGGGTGGTTCAAAGAGATCAATCGTTGCGCCCAAACAGGATCCCGGGCTTGTGATGGGCGGGTTGCAACTGATGAGCTCGGTCACGCCCTCGTCGTAAGCAGCCACGTCTTGCAGTGTTACAGGAACTGTGCCGGCCGCGGCGCCAGGCGCCAAGTTGTACGTGATCCGCGCAAACGAGACGATCGACTCTTGAGGGAGCGCCGCTGGCGCGATGCCACCGACGACGATGCAGGACGTAAGTGTTTGATCGCCGGGCGACGAGAGATCGCTGTCCGTCTGCTGTGGATCACATAGCCAGTCACCGCCGCCGATCGTCTCGAGGAAGTCGGGATTGCAGTTCAGCTTGGGAAAGAGGCAGGAGCCCGTCACGGCCTGCAGCCTCGTTGGGCCGGAATGACTCGTACGGAAGTTGAATGCAGCGAGCGTTGTCGCCGGGCCATTGTTGATGAGCACCACGTCGACCTGCGTGCTGGCCGAGCCCAGCGGCACACTGCACGCGGACTGCACGCCCGCCGCGTTCACGTCGCAGTCGATCGCCATCGAGAACGCTGGTGCAGGCGTGTTCGTTGGTGCGGGGATGGGGGTGTTCGTTGGTGTCATCGTCGCTATGAGCGAATCGAAGAATGTTCCCCTTGGTCCAAACACCTGGAAATGCAGCTCGTCGGTCTGATTGCCGAGTGCGAATGTGATACCGGCCTGATCACCCGGACTCACACAGGCGGCCGGCCAACGGATTGGCGTGAGATACTGGTTTCCGCTGATCCCAAGGGGGGCTGGGAAGTGAAAGAACCAGAGAAACTGTGGCGCTCCTATCGACGGCGCCCCACAGGCTGGCGGGTTCGCGCTCACGGCCACGGAGATGTAGCCAAAGGAGACGACGTCGAGCGCGTCAGCCATCACACCAGACGTGTTGGTGAACGTAGACATGAAGTCAATCGGTGTCGGAGTAGGCGTGTTGCTCGGCGTGGGCACGGCCGTTGACGTGGACGTGGGGGTCGGCACACCGGCCGCCGCGGGCCGCGCACCGGATGTCGCCGTCATCGTGGCGACGACGACCACCGTGATAGCGGCTGCGATCGCGAGGCACAGGAGCGCGCGGCGCATGGGTGCGGCCTTTCCGGGCGGGGAGTGGGCCTAGAGTATGCCCGTTGCGAAGAAGTGTCAACGGCCTTTCGACTCTGGACATGCGAATCTTCGGGCCTCGGCACGTTCCCGCTTAGCCGAAGGGCGCTGGCGGGTCGAGCGGAGGTTGCGCCGGGATCGGCGCCTGGCACGAACTCCCGTCGCGGCCGAACACCTTCTGGATGTCCTTGATGTCGATGTCCAGGTCGTGCAGCTCCGGCTCCAGGTCCAGCCACTTCGAGTACAACAGCCCCCCGAAGAAGGCCCCGTAGCGCGCGGCGATCATCTGCGCGTCCGTCACGTCCACGTCGCAGTCGAGGTCCAGGTCGCCTTCGAGGATCCGCACCGTCACCGCCAGGTCCCCACAGCCCGGCGTGAGACCGCCGTTCACGCTCCCCGTCACCGGGTGCCCGAAGACGTCCACCAGCTCGCAGCCGTTGTCCTTCACCACCGTCAGCACCCCGTTGTTGTTCCCGGGGAAGATGTCGTTCGAGAGGTCCTCGTGCGGCACCAGCTCCAGCGAGGCGAGATCGAAGTCCCCGGTAGGACCGGGGCTCTGGCCGCCGGTCACGCAGCCGAAGTGCACCAGGTTCTCCAGGATGAGGCTCATGGCGCAGGAGCCGTTCGGGCTCCCCGGACTATCGCAGTCCGCGTTCGCCGACGACGGTAGCTCCTGCACCGGTCCGCGGCTCGATCCCGCACCGCCCGGTCCGAAGACGAGGTCGCAGGGGTTCACCGACTGGATCACGAAGTGGTCGTACTCGACCGTGAACTCGTACGCCCCCAGCCCGTCCTCGACGGTGTCGGCGTTCTCGTCGCCGGTCCCAACACCGAACGCGTGCTCAACAACGCGCAGGGAGCCTTCTCCGGGCCCGTTGCAGGGCGCCGGTACCGCGCACAGCCAGAGGTTGGCCTTGGGCACTGATATGTCAGCGTTGGCAGCATTTCCTTCGGGTTGTTTGGTAAGGGTCGGCCCGACCAGCGTGATAACCGCGGGAACGCAAGTGAGCGGTGGAGCAAAGTTGCCGATCCACGGGTCGCAACTGCCGATCTCATCTCCGTTGGAGGCATAGAGAGCCAGTTCCGACAGCGACACGAGCACTTGACCGGGCCGCGCGTCCGCAGCGACTCGATAGCGTACTGTGGCGAGTGTTGCGATGGGCGAGAGTAGCCGTCCTGACGCTGTGTTGCAGCTAAGCCAAGAGAAACTGGCGCTGGGATCGGCGTCGTCATCCGCTCGCGCTTGCGAACAGCCAAACCCATTCCCGAGTTCGACCTCATTCAGGTCAGGATTCCCATCTTGCAGGCTGAGGCTCGGCACCGGAACGAGTCGAGATGTATCAGGGTTGCGAACACCGCCATTGAAGGCTGCGAGGGTCTGTGAAATAACCCCTTTCTGGATCAGGACCATACCCACGACGATCGACTGTGCTGACACGGGGTAAGAACAACTCTGTTGCCATCCCGGCGTTAACGCGTCGCAGTCGACCAACGCAAATACGTCGGCGGTCGGTGTCGAGGACGGACTTGACCCATCTCCGCTTGATGTTGGTGTTGCGGTAGAGAGTGCAGGTGAGGGTGTATGTGTTGCTGTATGGGGTGGTGGTTCCGTGTCTACAAGGTGAATGGTGGCGGATCTGCACCTGCCCAGTCTGGTCACCATCGGCTGGCAGCTTAGTCGCTCATTGGTTACGCGATCCCACAGACCTACCTCGCGGAAATTCAAGGTGACCGGACCTGCCGCGGCTCCCGGTGACACCTCATAGAACACGCGCGCCAGGCGGACGGTCTCGCCGCTTGCGACGTGTGGCGGATCGTCGACATTGAAGCAGCCGATCCTGCTTTGATCGCCCGCCAACGTTTCCGCGTCATCCTTGGGAAGCCCGCACGACCAGAAGAGGCCCGTTACATCACCGTTGTCGAAGTTTGGGTTGCACGACGTCCCTGGGGCAGAGCACGGCATCGTCGCCGCATCGAGGCGCGTAAGATCCGGATCATTCACTCGGAAGTCGAACGCGGCCAAGTCGAATTCTGGGGTTGAACCGAGCTCGAGTACAACGTCCACAGCCGTACTTTCCGAACCAAGGGGCAGGGTGCAGTCTCTTTGAATTCCCTGCGCCTGAACATCACAGTCCAAGGCCAGCGTCAAGAGTGCACCAAGCTCATCCCCCTGCGGAGAAGTCTCGTAGAACTGGCCCGGCACGTAGCTGTACTGTGTCGGTGGGTAGTAGTCACTCCCACCACCCGCGATGAACGCGGCGTGTGCATCCGTGCCCGATGGAATCGAGAAGGCGAGCGTTACGACCTCATTCCGCTGGACGCACTCGGTAGGCCAAATGATCGAAGTCCAAATCTGTTCAACGTATTTCGGATCGGGCTCTGGTGAAGGGAATCCATACGACGCGAATTGGCCCAATGGCTCGGCGCTGATTGTGGGCGCCCCACAGCCGGGCGCGTTGGTCGCAACGTTCACGTTCATGTAGGGGCCAGACACCACAGCAAAGGCGTCAGCGTCGTTCCCGGGAAAGTAGTTGGAGTAGGACAGCAGAATAGTCTGAACGGAAACCGGGGTCGGCGCGCCAGCCTGCACAGGACTACCCGGCTTGAGCCGAGCAGTACCAACGAGGGTGAGGAGGGCGCCCGCGACGAGAGGCAGCCAGACTATTCGCCGTACGTACATGCCGCCTCCTTGCGTCGATCCGACGCAATAGTACGACGCCTGCGAAGCACGCGTCAACGATCCAACATCCGCTGCATACGGAACGTTGCGCCGCTGCCTACCCCTTGACGACGATGTTCAGGAGGCGGTTGGGCACGTAGATCACGCGGGCGATCTCTTTGCCGGCGACGTGGGCGGACACGCTGGCGCTCTCCAGCGCGCGGGCGCGCGCGACGTCTTCGGGGGCGTCGAGCGGGAGCAGCAGGCGGTCGCGGACTTTGCCGTTCACCTGCACGGCCACCTCCACCTCGTCGGCGCGGGCGAGCGCTTCGTCGTACTTCGGCCACGGCTGCGTGTGCACGCTGTACGGCTTGCCGAGCCGCTGCCACAGCTCCTCCGCGATGTGCGGGCACGGCGGCGCCAGCAGCAGCGCCAGCGATTCGACCGCCTCGCGCCAGGCGTCGCCGTCGACCTCGGCGCCCGACTCGCGCAGGCGGATGAGCTCGTTCGTGAACTCCATCATCGCCGCGATCATCGTGTTGAAGTGGACGTCCTCGATGTCCTCGGTGACCTTCTTGATGGTCTTGTGCGTCCAGCGGCGCAGCGCTCGCGTCTCAGGCGCAGCAGGCTGCGCCCCTACCGGCACGTGAGCGGTGACGGCGTTCCAGGCGCGGTTCAGCCAGCGGTAGATGCCGGTGATGCCGCTGGCGTCGTAGGGGCCGCCCTGGTCCCACGGACCCAGGAACATCAGGTACGCGCGGAAGGTGTCCGCGCCCCAGCGCTCCACCTGGCTGTCGGGCGCGACGACGTTGCCGCGAGACTTGCTCATGCGCTGGCCGTCGGGGCCAAGGATCTGGCCCTGGTTGAACAGCCGCACCATCGGCTCGCCGGGCTCGACGATGCCCATATCGCGAGCCGCCTTCGTGAAGAAGCGCGTGTACAGAAGGTGCATCACCGCGTGCTCGGCCCCGCCCGTGTACTGGTCGACGGGCAGCCACTTGCGCGCCAGCTCGCGGCTGAACGGCCGCTCCTCGTTGTGCGGGTCGATGTAGCGCATCTGGTACCACGACGAGCACATGAATGTGTCCATGGTGTCGGTCTCGCGCTTCGCCGGCTTGCCGCACGTGGGGCACGTCGTGTTCAGAAAGCCCTGGTGGTACGTCAGCGGCGATTCCCCGGTCGGGCAGAACTCGGCGTCGTCGGGCAGCAGCACCGGCAGGTCCTTCTCGGGCACCGGCACGGCGTCGTGGTCGTCGCAGTAGATCACGGGGATCGGCGCGCCCCACATGCGTTGTCGCGAGATGAGCCAGTCGCGCAGGCGATAGGTGACGGCGCCCTTCCCGAAGGCCTGCTCCTCCGCGTACTTGATCGCCGTCGCGACAGCGATCTCGTCCGGCGTGCCGTCGAGCGGCCCGGAGTTAATCATCGTGCCGCCGTGGGGCAGCGCCGCGGTCAGCTCGCCGCCGTCCCAGTCGGGGTGCTTGAAGACGGGAATGATCGGCAGTCCGTACTTCTTCGCGAAGTCGAAATCGCGCTGGTCGTGGCCGGGGACACCCATGACCGCGCCCGTGCCGTACGTTGCCAGCACGTAGTCCGCGATCCACACCGGCACGGGCTTGCCGTTGAACCTGTTCGTGACGTACGCGCCGGTGAAGACGCCGGTCTTCTCGCGCTCGGTGCTCAGCCGGTCGATCTCCGATTCCTTGCGCGCGGCGTTGACGTACGCCTGCACGGCGGCGCGTTGTTCCGGCGTGGTGATCTGCTCGACCAGGGGATGCTCCGGCGCCAGCACGAAGAAGCTGACGCCGAACACGGTGTCCGGTCGCGTGGTGAAGACGGTGATCTCCTTCGTGTCCACGCCCGCCACGTCGAGGCCGAACGACAGGTGCGCGCCCTCGCTGCGGCCGATCCAGTTCCGCTGCATGGAGGCGACCTGGTCGGTCCACTCCAGCCCGCTGAAGTCCAGCAGCTCATCGGCGTACTTCGTGATGCGGAAGAACCACTGCTCCAGGTCTCGCTTGGCAACGACGGTCTCGCAACGCTCGCACTTTCCGTCGACCACCTGCTCGTTCGCGAGCACGGTCTGGTCCTTCGGGCACCACCACACGGATGCCTTCTTCTTGTAGGCGAGGTCGTGTTTCAGGAGCTGCAGGAACCACCACTGCGTCCACCGGTAGTAGTCGGGCGATGCGGTGATGACCTCGCGCGACCAGTCGAACATCGCGCCCATCAGCTTCAGTTGGGCGCGCATGTGCTCGACGTTCGCGAACGTCCACTCGGCCGGATGAGCGCCGTTCTTGATGGCGGCGTTCTCGGCGGGCAGCCCGAAGGCGTCGAAGCCCATCGGGAAGAGCACGTTGTAGACGGTCATGCGCCTGTAGCGCGCGGCGGCGTCCGACGGCGACATGGCGAACCAGTGGCCGATGTGCAGGTCGCCGGAGGTGTACGGCAGCATGGTGAGCGCGTACCACTTCGGCCGTCCGCCCGGGGCGTCGTCAGGCGTGCGGTAGAGCTGGTCGGCCTCCCACTTCGCCTGCCACTTCTTCTCGATGGCCTGCGGGTCGTAGCGATCGGCCGCTCCGGGCCTGCTCTTCGTCGCATCCATGGTCATGGCGCACCTCGGGGTAGTCGTTAGTCGTTAGTGATTAGTGATTCGCGGCGTCTCTCTGTTGTCTGTTGTCTGTTGTCTGCTCTTTGCTCTTTGCCGTCCCTCGACCCTTGTCCCTTACCCCTATTCCCTCTCCCGCGCGTTGTCCTCTGGGTCGCCGCGGCCAAGGTCGTCGTCGTACGCGTGGTTCGCGGGGCGAATGTGCTTCGTGAAGACGCGCAGCTCCAGCAACACCACGGCAAAGAGCGCGCAGAAGATCGCGACGATGTACGCCTCG
>JACRBR010000252.1 GCA_016213125.1 Chloroflexota bacterium
ACAGCGACGCCGAGGCGCTTGGCGAGCACTAGAGGAACGATTCGACGGCGGCTAAGAACCCGCCAGGATTCTCCAACGGGACGACGTGGTCGGCATCCACGGTGACGAGCCGTGCGTCCGGAATCGTCGTTGCCATGCGCGCCATGCCTTCGCCAGAGATGATGTAGCTCTTCTCGCCATGGACGAGCAGCGTCGGGCACTTGATAGCAGCACACGCTGCCCAGATTGGGGCATCGTTGTCGGCCGTGTCGTCCGCAGACGTGCGCTGCAGCACAAGCTTCGGGTCGAGTTTTCCGCGCAGCTTGCCGTCGTCACCTCGCCGGAGCACGTGCGGCATGTAGGCGAGCAGCACATCATCAGGGACATCCGCACCATACCCGACGTGAAACACGGGGAGTGCGTCTTGGAAAGTATCCCATGCGTCTGGCGCCTCGGCGAGAGCCCCCTCGAGACGGCGTGCTCCCTCGCGTTGACGTGGGCCGAATTCCACGATCACAAGACGGCTCACTTTCGTTGGATGCATCGCTGCAAGAAAGAGCGCCGTGGCACCGCCCATAGATAAGCCGCACACGACGGCAGATCCTCCGGCGACCAGATCAATGAACTGGGCAGCGTCTGCAATGTTGTGCATTGCGTTATATTCGCTCGCCCGTTCAGAGTCACCATGGCCTCGGGCCGTAAGTGCAAGCGTTCGATAGCGTGGCCCGAGATCTGCGGCGAACCGGTCCCAGGAGTGGGCTTCCATGGCCACGCCATGCAGAAGCACGAGCGGTGGCGCTTTCGGATCGCCGTACTCGCGGTAATGCAATCGAAGGCCGTTAATGACGACGACCCCGTCTGTCCCCGCTCGTTCTGAATTGGTCATGGTCGCAAACGCCAGGCACCTTCCTGCTCGCGAGTCCGAGTGTAACTAGCGTAGATAACGTTGGTCTCTTGGTAGAGCGGGCGCAATAAGCACAAGATTAGCGCGGGATTGGCCCCCCCGTCAGGTGCGGCGCGCGGTCAGGCCAGGCCCGGATCCGTGACGAGCCGGCCTTGCGGCGCGTACTCCTCGACGGCCACCGCCGGAGTCTCGCCCGCAAGCAGCGCCTGGATCGCCGGCAGCGCTTGCTCCGCGGCGGCCGCGCCCGCTTCCAGGCAGTCCACCATCCGCGATGGCGAGTTTCCCCGCACGTGTGGCACCTCCGGCCGCAGCACGACATGCGCCGTGCGCGTGGCGTGCAGGTCAGACGTGACGGCGTGGACGGTGAACGGCACGCCCGCCAGTGTCCGCCGCATGGGCACGCGCTCCAGCAGGGAGGCGGCGCGGACCGCGGCCGCGCGCAGCTGCTGCGGAAGCTGCAGAGGTTGGCCCAGCTCCACCGAGACGATCACGTCGGCGCCCAGCTGATGCGCCTCGTTCACCGGCGCGGCGTCCCAGAACCCGCCGTCCAGCAGGAAGCGGCCCTGGTGCGCGACGGGCCGCGCGATGAGCGGGATGGCGATGCTGGCCTCGATCGCATCGATGATGGGGCCCCGCGTGATCGCGATCGGCTTGCGTTCCACCATGTCGGAGGCGACGGCGGCGTAGGGTATCTCAAGGTCTTCGATGTGAAAGCCGGCCAGCGCTTCGTAGAACGCCCGGGCAAGGGTGTTGTTGGCCCGCACCTTCAGGCGCTGGCGGAAGAACGTGTACACCTCGCGATGGGGCCGGGTGCGGATCCCGTCCTCGATCTCGTGGGGCGACCGCCCGACCGCGACGATACCGCCGTACAGGGAGCCGATGCTGGTCCCCGCGATGACGTCCGGCTTGATCCCGGCGTCCGCGAGCACCCGCATCACGCCGACGTGGGCAGCGCCCTTGGTGCCGCCAGCGCCCAGCGCCAGACCAAGCTTCAGTGTTCTCATGACCCTGCCCCCCGCGGGGATCCCCTACATAAGATAATCGTGCGCGGATTGTCGGATATGTCGTTCGGTCCGGTCAATGTATTCCGTCAAGTATATGACGAAAGGAACCTGCGCCAGATTCCCACGCGTCCAGCCTACCACGAATCTGGCAGGGCCCTATGAGCCGCTTGGCACGAGCGGCGAAGCCGGTTGGCAGGCTCAGCGGCGGCATCCGGCCCAGATTCGCGCTGGAAGTCAACCGCCACGTCTTGACGCTCACCCGCAGCGGCGTATGATTGGCCCCACACCCCTTTCACTCTGTGTGACGCTCCCGCCGAGGCTGAGGGCGGGAGCGGCACACGCCCCCAACTGGCTGGGCGGGCGAATGGGTGTGTTCGGAGCGATCACGGGCCGTCCCCCCGGGCAGAAACACCGGAGTTCCCGCCAACCACCAGCTGGAGCGGGTGGCCGCATTGGAGGCGCGTCATGGCAACCTACGTCGTGCTGTACAAGTTCACTACGGAAGGCGCGAAGAACATCCGCGCCACCATCAAGCGCGCGGGCCGGATTCGCCAGCAGAATGCCCGCGTTGGCTTCAAGATCCGCAACGTTTACTGGCTCCAGGGCCAGTACGACATGATCGCCATCGTGGAGGCGCCCACAGAGGAGGCGATGATGGGCGCGATGCTCAACGTCGTCGCCGCCGGCAATGTCAGCAGCATGACCATGCGCGCCTTCGACTCCACGGAGATGTCCCGCATCCTCGCCCAGACCGTGGGCCTGGATGATGACGATGAGCGCCCCGCGCGCCCGGCGAAGAAATCCGCCGCGAAGAAGCGCTGAGCCGCCCCGCAACCTTTACGTTCACGTCAGGGTACGTTACACTGCCGCCGCCATGAAGGGGCGCAAACTTCCCGTAACGATCCGTTTGCTCTCGTACGCCTGGAACTACAAGGGTAGGCTGGCGCTCGCCTGTCTCGCCCTCGTCGGCCTCACCACCTTCCAGCTCGTGGGGCCGCAACTCGTCTCGTACGCCATTGATACCGGCATCAACCCGCACAAGGTCGACGGCGGCTTCGAGGTCGACGGCAGCACGGACACGCTGCTCATCGCCGCGCTGCTCATCGTGGGTGCGGCCATGGCGCGCGGCGTCTTCCAGTTCCTCCAGACGTACACCGGGGAGTTCGTCGCGCAGCGCGTCGCGTACGACATTCGCAACAACATCTACAACCACCTCCAGCGCCTGAGCTTCGCCTACCACGACAAGGCGCAGACCGGCCAGATCATGCAGCGCGCGACCCAGGACGTCGAAGGCATCCGCATGTTCATGAGCCTGGGCGTCATCCGGCTCGTCTACGTGGTGGTCCTCCTCATCGCGACGCTGACGGTGATGGTGCTGACGAGCTGGAAGCTCGCCCTCGTGACCTGGATCTTCATCCCGCCCACGGCGGCGATTTCGATTGTCATGACGACGAAGCTGCGACCCATCTGGCTCGAGGTGCAGAACCTCCAGGGCCGGCTCGGCGTCGTGCTCCAGGAGAACCTCAGCGGCATGCGCGTGGTGAAGGCATTTGGGCGCGAGAACGAGGAGCAGGCGAAGTTCGACGCGGAGGCTCAACAACTGTTCAACTACTCCTACCGTACGAATCGGATCCAGGCGACGTTCGGACCGATCCTGAACGGAGTCTGGGCGGTAGCGACCGTGGCAACTGGCTGGTTCGGGGCCTACCAGATCCTGCACGGCCACCTCAGCGTCGGCGACCTGGCGAAGTTCATGCTCTACCTGGGCATGCTGCAGATGCCGGTGCGCAGCATCGGCTTCGTGACGATGTTCTGGGCGCGCGCGTCCACATCCGGCCAGCGGATCTACGACATCCTCGACGCTGAGTCGGCCGTACAGGAGAAGCCGGGTGCGCCCGACCTGGCGCACGTGACCGGCCACGTGCAGTTCCGGGACGTATCCTTCGGCTACGACGCCATCTCGCCCGTCCTGCGCCGCGTGGATATCGACGCGCAGCCGGGGCAGGTCATCGCCTTGCTTGGCCAAACGGGCTCCGGCAAGACCACCGTCGTGAACCTGATGCCCCGTTTCTACGACGTCACGGGCGGCAAGATCACGATCGACGGCACGGACATCCGCGACGTCACGCTGGCCTCGCTGCGGCGCGCGTTCGGCATCGTCCAGCAGGACGTCTTCCTCTTCTCCGCCACGATCCGCGAGAACATCGCCTACGGCGCCTCCGATGCCACCGAGGACGACATCTTCGAGGCGGCGAGGCTCGCCCGCATCCACGACTTCATCATGACCCTGCCCGATGGCTACGACACCTGGGTCGGCGAGCGTGGCATCACGCTGTCCGGCGGTCAGAAGCAGCGCATCTCGATCGCCCGGACACTGCTGCTGGACCCGAAGATCCTCGTCTTCGACGACTCCACCTCCAGCGTCGATACCGAGACGGAGTACCTTATCCAGCAGGCCCTTGCCGAGCTGATGAAAGGTCGCACGACGTTCGTCATCGCCCAACGGCTGCGCACGGTGAAGTCCGCCGACCAGATCCTCGTGCTGAAGGACGGCCGCATCGTCGAGAACGGCCGCCACGAGGAACTCATTGCCCTGGACGGGCTGTACCGCCAGATCTACGACCTGGAGCTGCGAGACCAGGAGGAGGCGTTCGAGCGCGAACGCGAGCGCCTTGCCGAGGTGAAGGGCGAGCCGGAGACGGCGATCGCCGGGGGAGGCGACTGATGGTCTTCTTCGGCGGCGCGGGCTCGGCCGGCGGTTGGAGCGGCGGTGGCGGCGGGATGGGCGGCAACCTGCGCCCGAACTCCCTCAAGCGCAGCACCGACGGCTGGGATGACGACGAGCTGGGCTCCGTCTACAGCCACAGGGTCGTGACGCGGATGGCGAAGATGATCGCGCCGTACCGCTTCCGGTTGTTCCTCGCCGTGGTCGGGGTGCTGGGCTTCGCCACGATGACGCGCATAAGCGTGCTGGCGGTGTCTGGGCTCATCGGGGCGGCTACCGACGGCGACATGGATAGGCTGAACCGGTGGGGCCTGGCGTACATCGCGATGGCTGTCCTTTCAGCCGCCTTCTTCTTTATACAGATGACCTCGACGGGTTGGATCGGGCACCGCCTGCTGCTGCGGCTGCGGAAGGACATGTTCGCCCACCTGCAGAAGCTGTCGTTGCGGTTCTACGACAACAACGAGGTCGGCCGCGTGATGTCCCGCATCACCAGCGACGTCACCTCGCTGCAGGAGCTGATGACGGGCGGCATGCTGACCATCCTGGGTGATGTCGTCGGCATCGCGATCTCGGTCGGTGTGTTGCTCTACTTCGACGTGCGGCTCACGCTGGTGACGTTCACGGTGGTACCGGTCCTGGTCGTCACGATGGCCGTCTGGCAGGCGTACTCGCGCCGCGCGTTCGTGCGCGTGCGCCAGGCCATCGCCGTGGTGAACGCAAACCTGCAGGAGAACGTGTCCGGCGTACGCGTCATCCAGTCGCTTTCGCGCGAGGACGAGAATGCGAAGCGCTTCGACAACATCAACCGCCAGAACCTGAACGCCAACGTGAACGCCGGCCTTCTGAGCGCCGCCGTGACGCCGGCAGTCGAGGTGATTGTCGCGACGGCTACGGCGCTGGTCGTTGCTTATGGCGGATATCGAGTGATGAACGGCCACCTGGCCGTAGAGGGGTTGGTGGGCTTCGCGCTGGCCCTGCAAATGCTCTTTGACCCTGTGCGCGATCTGGTCCTCCAGTACACGCAGCTCCAGCGCGCCATGGCCGGCGGCGAGCGCGTGCTCGAGGTGCTGGACACCAAGCCGGAGTTCGAGGACGACCCGAACGCGATCGACATCGAGGACATCTCAGGGCGCGTCGACTTCAACCACGTCAGCTTCAACTACGTCGACGATGTACAGGTGCTGGCCGATCTCGACCTGCATGTGGAGCCAGGCGAGACCATCGCGCTCGTCGGTCAGACCGGGGCAGGCAAGACGACGATCACGGCGCTCATCTCCCGCTTCTACGACGTGACCTCCGGCTCGATCGAGGTCGACGGCATCGACGTGCGGAAGATCACGCACGCCAGCCTGGCTCACCGGATGGGCATCGTCCTGCAGGAGCCGTTCCTCTTCTCGGGCACCGTGTACGAGAACATCCGCTACGGGCGCCCTGACGCCACCGACGAGGAGATCCGCGAGGCGGCGGAGACCGTCGGCGCGCACGACTTCATCTCGCGGCTGGAGGAGGGGTACGGCACCTACCTGCACGAGCGGGGCATGAACCTCAGCGTCGGGCAGCGGCAGCTCATCTCGTTCGCGCGAGCCATCCTCGCCCGGCCGCGCATCCTCATCCTCGACGAGGCGACGGCGAACGTCGATACGCAGACGGAGGTGGTGATCCAGCGCGCGCTGAACACGCTGCTGGCGGGGCGCACGTCGTTCGTCATCGCCCACCGCCTCTCGACGATTCGCAACGCGGACCGCATCATTGTGCTGGAGCACGGGCGGATCGTGGAGCAGGGAAAGCACGACGACCTGCTGGCCCTCGGCGGCCGCTACGCCCGCCTCTACCGCATGACGTACGAGCAGCACGCGCTGTCATCGTCAGCCAACGGCGATGGAGCGCGGGCGGGCTCGAGCGGGAACGGCCATGGCAACGGCCACACCCCCGCCCTCAAGCCCGCTGCCGATCCAGCCAGGTAGAGGCAGCCCTACCCCAACCCGATCAGCGTATCCAGCCCCACCACCATGCTCTCGCGCGACATCACCTCGCGCACCGCCAGCAGCACGCCCGGGATGTACGACTCGCGGTTCGAGTCGTGGCGGATGGTCAGCGTCTGCCCCTGCGCCCCGAAGATGACCTCCTGGTGCGCCACATACCCCGGCAGCCGCACCGAGTGGATGGTGATGCCGTCGACCGCCCCCGCCCGCGTGCCCTCCACGGGCGTCGCATCCGGCTCGTTGCGCGCGAAGGGCCGCCCGCCGCGAGCCTCCAGCATGCCGCGCGCCGTCGCGATCGACGTCCCGGACGGCGCATCGACCTTCTGCGCGTGATGCAGCTCGATGATCTCGGCTGACTCGAAGAACGGCGCGGCAGTCCTCGCCATGTGCATCATCAGCACCGCCCCCAGCGAAAAGTTCGCCGCCAGCACCGCCCCCACCTTTTTCTCGCCGCAGCGCCGCGACAGCTTCTCGACGAACTCCTGCGACAGCCCCGTCGTCCCGATGACCATCCGGACGCCGCGATCCAGCGCCGCATCGGCCAGCACCGGCGTCCAGGCGGCGTTCGTGAAGTCGATGATGACATCGGGCTTCGAGGCATCGATCGCCGTCCCGGCGTCCGCGTACACGGGCAGCGTCCCGCCCGAGGACAACGCGAAGGTGTCGGCGCGCGCGAGCCCGTCGACCACGGCGACCGGCTCGACGCCCTCCGCCGTCTCCAGCGCATCGACAATCGTGCG
>JACRBR010000253.1 GCA_016213125.1 Chloroflexota bacterium
CGACGGCGAGGTCTTCCACCTGCCGCTGCCGGGTGGCGACGGGACGTCGATCCGGTCGGGCGCGCCGCCGTGCCCGAACATCCCTGTGTACCTCGCGACGCTGTCGCCGATGTCGCTGTCGCTGACTGGCGAAGTCGCGGACGGATGGCTGGGGACATCGTTCATCCCGGAGCAGGCGGAGGAGGTGTTCTTCCAGCACATCCGCAAGGGCGCGCAGAAGGCAGGACGGGCGATGTCGGATCTGGACCTGCAGGCGGGGGGCGTCGTGTCGTTCGGAGACGACGTGGAGAAGATGCTGCCTCGCCGGAAGCCCGGGCTGGCGTTCACGCTTGGTGCGATGGGGTCAAAGGAGCACAACTTCTACAACGCCGCGTTCCAGCGGGCGGGGTACGAGGAGGAGGCGCGCGCGATCCAGCGCAAGTGGATCGAGGGCGACCGGCAGACTGCCGCATCGATGGTGCCCGACGAGATGGTGATCAAGACGAACCTGCTGGGCACCGACGCGATGGTGCGGGAGCGGATGCAGGCGTACAAGGACGCAGGGGTCACGACGCTGCGGATCGACCCGGAGGGGCGGAGCCTTCAGGAGCGGCTCGACACGCTGGGGCGCGCCATCAACCTCGCGAAGGACGTGTGAGCGGACTTACTCGACGACGAACCCGGGTGGGGGTCCGTCATCGACGCACCCAGTATCCGGGGTAGCCGCGACATCGTCGAGAAACGCAGCGATGATCCCCACCGAGCACGCATGCGACGCCGGCGTCTCACCATCCATCGCCTGCAGCGTCAGGAAGACGCCGTGTCCCTCGTACGGGAACTTCACGAGCATGCCGTGCGAAAGCGTCTCCAGCGCGAGCTCGGCATCGCTCAGCGGCGCCACCGGATCGTACTCGCCGCCGAGCAGGAGCACGGGCACATCGCTCGACACCGCCTTATCCTCGATGAGCTCCGGGGTCACACGAACACCGAGATCCTGGCACAGTTGCAGGCCAACTTCGTCGCCTGTGTCAAACGGAATGTCCTCGTTGCAGAGCACCGAGAAGAACATGCCATCAGCGGTCGAGTCAAAGTCGAACGCCGTTGCCGACACGAGATCCCTGGCGGCTGATGTCCGCCCCTGTGCGACGGCGTTGATCGCGCCCGGGACCGAGGGGATCAGCCGGACGTCGTACATCGCGCCGATGATCGCCTGGCGGAACCAACCGCCGTTGATGGTCACGAGTGTCGTCTCTTCCAGGGGGTCGTCGATCTGGACGACCAGGGGAGTCTCGTTCAGCTTTTCCCTGGCCAGCCGCAAGGTGTCTGGCTCGAAGTCCGGATACGTGGCGACGCAGGCGGCGTCCGCACCGCAATCCTCCGCCAAGGCGCCAAGCGCGCCGCCGAACGTCTGCGAAACAGCCGACTGTCCGTCGGCCTGGGGCGGAACCGTGGCGTCCAATACGACGCTGCGAACGCCATCCGGCGCGTCCCGGAGCATGGTCAGGGCAATCCGTGTTCCATACGACCAGCCGTAGACGTCCCACTCGTCATAGCCGAGCGTCTTCATCGTCGCCGACAGGTCTCGCGCGATGGTGGAGCTGTTGTAGTGCGAGAGGTTCACGCCCTGGCCCGCCAGCCGCTCGCCGCAGGCGGCGAGTCCCGCATAGACGTCTCCCTCGCCGGCCAGGGCTTTTCGGTAGCTCTCGCGTTGCTCTGGACAATCCAGTGACGGCAGGGAGTAGCCAGTGCCGCGCTGGTCCACGAAGACAATGTCGCGGCTCGTTTGCAGGGGCTCCGCGAATTCGCTCGTGAAGGCCTGCATGGCCCCGGCCAGTGTCGGAATGCCGGGTCCGCCGTTCACGACCAGTAGCGGTTCGGCCTTTGGGTCGTTCCCGGTCGCCTCCAGAACGGCGACGGCGAGCGTCACCGTCGCGCCATCCTCCTGCGTCGGATCCTCGGGGAGGGTGATGGTGCCACAACGGATGTTGGCAGCGTTCTGCCCCTCGGGAATGGGCATCGGACAGTCCGTCTTCTTGAACCCGCCCGAGGAGGCCTCGTCGTCGCATGCAGCCGAAAGGATCAAGATCGCACTGGCCAGGACCGGGAGTCCAAAGTGTCTCATTGTTGTCGCTCCCCGCTTTCAGTCGGTTGGGCACAATCCTGACCGGTCGCGTGTGTACTGTCCAGCGAGCGCCTGCAACCCAAGACGCGATCCGGAGGGCTCCGGGGGGTGGCAGGATGCTGCGATCGTCTTCGGTGTTGCGTTTCTTGGTGCGCGGGCCTAGGCGATTCGCACGGAGAAGATCCGCACGGGATCCTCGAACCCTCGTAATGTCGTTTCGCCGCGGTCTTCGAAGAGGAAGCCTTTGCCGGCGACGAGCTGGCGCACGACGTCGGACACGAGGATCTCGCCGCCCTGGGCACGGGCCATGATGCGGGCGGCGGTGGTCACGGCGGTCCCGAAGAGGTCGTCGTTTTCGGCGATTGGCTCCCCGGCGTTGAGGCCGACGCGGACCTCCACGCCGGACTCCTCGTCGCCGGCCGCGGAGCGGAGATCATCGAACGCGCGCTGGAGGTCGATCGCGCATTCGAGGGCCCTGGTCGCGGAGCCGAAGGACGCCATGAAGCCGTCACCCATGCTCTTGATCTCGGCGCCGCCGTGCGCGGCGAGCTGCTCGCGGATGATGCGGTCATGCTCGCGGAGGAGGGCTCGCCATCGTTCGTCGCCGAGGCGCTGGAGGAGTGCGGTGTTGGACACGACGTCGGTGAAGAGGATGGTCACGATATTGGAGTCGGGCGAGCGAATGGCACCGGGAGGGCGCGTGGGTTCGGCCGCGTCGCCCAGGAAGCGTGCGATGGCCTCCCAGATCTGGTCCGCGTCATCGAGGTAGGGAGCGGCGGAGCCGCCGGGGAAGAGGACCAGCGCGGAGTCGGGGATGCTGTCGGTGATCCGGCGCGCGACATCGGGACCGCGATCCTGGCGCTGCAGCACGAGCGTCGGCGCCCGCACGGCGGCGAGGTCGCCGGTGACGTCGAGGTTACGGAGCGAGTCCATGAGCATCGCCTGGCCCTGCGGCGTGCTGGCCGCTCGCCACATGGCGGCGTAGGCGCTGGCGTGCTCGTCCGCCTTCCACGAGAAGCGGCTGCGCGAGGCCGTCTCTGTGAGCATGTGCCAGTCACGGTCGACCATGTCGCGCAGGACCTGCGTGCCGGGGTCGTCGAAGAACTCGCTGCCGCGCGTGTAGGGGCACCAGAGGATGAGGCGCTTGACCCGCGCGGGGTTGTGGGCGGCGTACATCGCCGCGGCGGCGCTTGAGTTGATCGAGCCGATCAGATCGAAGGTGTCGAATCGCAGCTTCGCGACGACCGCCTCAAGATCGCGGACCTGGGTTTCGACCGTGTACTCGCGGACGTTGCGCTCGGACAAACCGGTGCCGCGGGTGTCGAAGCGGACGTACTGGTGGCGCCCGGCGAAGCGCTCGTACCAGGCGCGGATCGGGGCGATCTGCCACTCCATCTGGATGTGTGATGGCGGGTGGCCCATGTCGATGATCGGGGGGCCTTCGCCGATGGACCAGTAGGCGATGCTGACGCCCTCGGCGGTGGTGCAGTAGCGGATCTGGGGGTCCATGGTGGCGGAATCGTACCACCGGCGGGGGGCGGAAGGGCGTTGCAACGCCGTCTGCCTCCCGCCGGCTGACGAGGGTGAGGCGCGGGCTGAAAGCCCGCGCTGCGGAGTGGAAGCCCGCGCTGCGGAGTGGACGCTACGGCCGGACGCCGGTGAGCTTGGCGACCTTGATGGTGTTGAACAGGGCGAGGGCGACGTACCACTTGACGCGGGTGCGGGTGGCGTCCTTGGTCTCGAGGCTGCCGATGGTCTCGACCTGGAGACCGCCGGGCGAGGTGAGGCCGGCGACGGCGCCCTCGCCGAGCTGCATGGCGTAGATGGTCGAGCAGTCAGAGCTGGTCCCGACGGTCTTCGCGTCGGAGATGTAGTCGGACACGGTGACGGGCACGCCATCGTAGAACTGGACCATCTGGCCGAAGTCGTTGCGGTCGGCCTGGAGCAAGCTGCCGCTGCTTCGGGCGAGCGTGTTCAGGGAACGCCGGCTTCGTTTGCTCATGAGGAGCATGGCGGGCGGGCCGCCCTTCACCTGGTCGATGAGCTCATCGAGCTTCGCCAGGGTGAGGGTGGCGCCGTTCGCGCCCATCGAGAGCGCCTGCGCGCCCGTGGTGAGCTTGTCGATGCCATCGAAGGACTTCGCATCGACGGTGGTGTCGCCGTTGAGGAAGGTGTCCTCGAACTTCTGTTGCACGGCCTTCGCGCGCAGGCGAATGACGGCGGCCTGCAGGTCCTGGACGTTGCTGCGCGTCGTCAGCAGGTAGTTGTCGATGTCGGCATCGCCACCGATGATCTTCAACGCCGTGCTGATCTGCGTGAAGGTCGGCGTGCCCTCCGTCCACGTATCGCCAACGTCGAAGAAGGTGGCGTTCGGGTTCGCGTTCTCGCGGTTGTAGGTGAGGCCGTTGCCGGTGATCTCAATGAAGGGGAGCATCTGGAGGATGGGCGACTCCTGCACGATCGTCTCGATGACGCCCTGGAGGACGATGTCGTTGGAGAGCTTGGCTGCTTCGGCCAGAGTGAGTGCCATGATCTGGTCTCCTTGTTGTTGGTGTGATTGGTCGCTGATTCAGGACAGGTCTAAAGACTGTCCGTACGAGCGTTGTCTTGCTGTCCGTAAGGCCTTGTTTGATCGCTTGTTCAGGACAGGTCTAAAAGACCTGTCCGTACGGGGTGCTGGGTTGTTTTGCAGAAAGTCGTCGTTTTGCAGAAAAAGTCGTTTTGCAGATTCGCTATCCTGCCCGGCGCGCGAGGCCCACGCGGATCTTTTCCTCGGGCGTTAGCGCCGAGAGGTCGGGGCCGCCGCGGGGCGGGGCGCCGGCGGGCACGCGCAGCGCCTGTGCCTGCGCCTCGATGTGTGTGCGCACGCGTCCGACGATCTCGCGTGCGGCGGCCACCGAGGCGTCGACCGCATCGACGTCGTCGCCCGCGATCAGGTCGGCGGGAAGCTCGGGCTCCGTGCGCACGACGAGGTCGCGGTACTTTTCGGCCGCGGACCGCAGGCGCTCCTCGGCCGCGTGCAGGTATGTGCGCGCGGACTGGGCTTCCGTCTCGGCCGAGCCCTGCGCGGCCTGTGCCGCCTCGAGCTGGCCGCGCAGGCCGGCGGCCTCAGCTACGGCCGCCGTCGCGCGCGCTGCGGCGTCCGTGGCATCTTGCTGCAGGCGCGCCACCTGCTCCCTCGATTCGTCGAGCTGCTGGTGCAGCGTTGCCAGCTCCTCCGCCGTGGGAGGACTTCCGGTCTCCGTCATCATCCACCTCCTTACTGGCTTCCACTTCTTACCGATGGTGGCGACAGTAGGGGGTGGGGCGCGCGATCTCCAAGCGCGCCAGATCACTTTTGCAGAAAAAGGCGCAGGCAAACGGGGAGCCTGCCGCGCGCGAACGCGAACAAGGCCGCAGGCGCTGTCTCGGGTGGGACTGGCAGCGCTCTTCCGAACCTGAGCGCGCGGGCTGAAAGGCCCGCGCTACGGCGTGGAGAGGGTGGGTGGAAGGCCGCGTTGCGGCGTGGAGAGGGTGGGCGGAAGGCCGCGCTGCGGCGTGGAGGGGCTCCTTCATCATCCTGGTAGAGGCTGGAACCGGGATGGCCTACGCTTGGCGGGCCGGGAGCGCATCCAGGAGAGAGGGGCTCGGACATGGCGAACAAGCCGAAGTACTGGGGCACGCTGGTGCCGCTTCCCGCGCCGATGATCGCGGCGCAGTGCCAGGGGTTCGAGGCGATGGGCCTCGAGGGCGCGTTCTCGCCGCAGGTGGGGAGCACGCCGTTCGCGACGCTGGGCGCGGCCGCGGCAGTGTCGACAAAGCTGCGGCTGGCGTCGGGTATCGGACTGGCGTTCGTGCGGAGTCCGTTCGAGACGGCGCTCCACGCGATGGACCTGGACAAGCTGAGCGGCGGGCGGTTCACGCTGGGCCTGGGCGCCAGCGTCGGGTCGTGGGTGAGCGGCTTCTACGGGATGCCGTACGGCAAGCCGCTGGAACACATGCGCGAGGTCGTCGAGATCGTGCGGCTGTTGAACGCGAAGAGCCACACGGGCGAGCTGACGCGCTACGACGGGAAGTACTGGCAGCTCGACTTCAGCGAGTGGCAGCCGGCGGGGCCGCCCGTGCGCGAGCGCATCCCGATCTGGATCGCGGCGCTGCGCACACCGCTGATCAGGCTGGCGGCGGAGATCGCGGATGGCGTCATGGGGCACCCGATCTGGTCACTGGAGTGGGCGTCGACGAAGGTGATGGACGACCTGAAGGCGGGGCTGGCAAAGGGCGGCAAGCAGCGGAGCGACGTCGAATTCAACGTGTGGCTGTGGGTGGCGCCGAACAACGACCGCAAGCAGGCGATCGAAGACGCGCGTGCGACGGTGGCGTTCTATGCGGGGGTCAGCCAGTACGAGGAGTACTTCGCCGCTCATGGATTCCGGTCGGAGGCGAAGGCGCTGCAGGAGGGTGTGAAGCGCGGGGATTACCTGGGCGTGAAACACCTGGTGACGGACGAGATGGCGCAGACGTTCGTGGTGTGCGGGACTCCGGACGAGGTGCGGGAGCGGGTTTCGGGGATCTGGGAGTTTGCGGACTCGGCGTGCCTGGTGCCGCCGGCGTACGGGATGGAGACGGGGGCGCTGCTGCGGTACGGGGCCACGATCGCGGAGGTGTTCTATCAGTAAGGTGGTGGTCGTTAGTCGTTGGCTATTGGGGTCGTCTGTATGAGTGTGAGAGAGCCGAGGGGAGGGACCGGATCACAGCCGCCTCCGGCTGTGAGTCGCCGCGGGCTTACCCCGCCTAGCGCAGGCGAGGATGGAGCGCAGGCGCCCTCGCCGGCGCGTCTCGCTCGCGCGGCAAGCTCGCAATATCGGCGAAATCTCCCTCACATGCAGACCGAAAGCGCAACGGTCTTCATCACCTTTGCAACCCGTCACCGTTGGAGCCTTCCGGAATCAGCACGAGACATCGTGCTGAAGCACATCGCTCACGACCACGGCGTCCGCTATCAGCTCCATGTCGCCGTCGTGATGCCCGACCACGTCCATGTGCTCCTCACGCCCGATCGGGACGCTCAGGGGAACACCTTCGGGCTGGCCGAGATCATGCACGGCATCAAGGGGGCTTCAGCGCACAGCATCAACCGGGCGCTGAGGAGAAAAGGTCCGGTATGGCAGCCCGAGTCATTCGACACCACCCTCAGGAAGGACGAGAAGGTCCGCGAGAAGGCCGAGTACATCTGCGCGAACCCGGTTCGCGCAGGGTTGGTTCCGCACGAGGACGCCTGGCCGTGGCTGGGGCGCGAGTGGATTGAGGGAGCTCTTGAAGATGCGACCGCCGATTCGCCCCCCGATTTGCGCAGGCGGGGGCGCCTGCGCTCCATTTCGAACGAGTCCCAAACATGACCGCGATCCACATCTTCGACGGGGCAGCCCTCCGGCCGCTTGACGCGCCGGCGGGGCGGCCGTTGCGGTATGCGGCGTGGGGGCCGGACGGGGCGTCGGCGCTGCTGGTGGGGAACCGGGGGGAGGTGCTGCGGTTCACGGCCGCGGCGTCGTTTGAGCGGCTGGAGTCCGGCGTGGGGCACAACCTGCGGGGCGTGGGATGGTCGCCGGATGGGGAGCGGGCCATGCTCGTTGGGAACCGTGGGGCGGTGCTGGTATTCGATGGCAGTTCGTTTCGAGAGCTGGCGCCCGTTACCGCGGAGAACCTGCGGCGTGTGGCGTGGGCGCCGGACGGGTCGTGCGCGCTGATCGTCGGGAACGGCGGCTGTGTGCTGCGGTTCGACGCGCGCGCGGACTCCTTGCAGCAGCTCCCGGGGGACCGCGCGCACACGATGCGTTCGGTTGCGTGGCGGCCGGACGGAGCCTATGCGCTCATCGGCGGGTACGCGAGCAGGTTCGCCGGGTATCCGCGCCCATACGTGTTGTACCGGTGCGACGGCCGGTACGTGCAGGGGATCCTGGCGACGGACGACGAAGACGACGCGATCGCGATCGACTGGCGGCCGGGAGCGGCGCAGTCCCGCGCGCTGGTGCTGGTGACGCGATACGCCGGCGAGGATGCGCCGCTGCCCTCGAAGATCGTGCAGTACGACGGGTCGGGGTTCGGCTATCGCACGATCAAGTCGCGGGAGTACGTGACGCTGCTGGGGCTGGGGTGGCACCCGTCGGGCGAGTACGCCCTCATCTGCGGCGAGCGCGGGAAGCTGCTGACGACGGACGGCGCTTCGGTGAAGCAGGTGCGGTCGGGGACGACGGACACGCTGGTGGGGCCGTTCTGGCAGCCGAACGTGGGATCGCCGATCGCGCTGCTGTTGAAGGGCCCGGATGAGAGGGTGTACACGGTGTGAGGGGACAGGGGACAGGGGAGTTAGGGACAAGGGACAAGGGGCTAGGGACAAGGGGCTAGGGACAAGGGGTCAGGGACAAGGGGTTAGGGACAAGGGGGCTGGCTAGCGGTTGCCGAAGCGGCGCACGGCGGTGAAGGCGGCGGCGAGTTCGCGGGCGGCGGCGGCGGGATCTTCTGCGGTGCAGACGGCGCTGATGACGGCGGCGGCCTGGGCGCCGGTGTGCACGACGTCGTGGATGTTCGATCTGTTGATGCCGCCGATCGCGACGACGGGCACGTGCACGGCGATCTCCACCTGGTGCAGACGCTCGAGGTTGGCCGCGCGCGTGTCGTGCTTGGTTGCGGTGGGGAAGATGGCGCCAACGGCGACGTAGTCCGCGCCGGCGGCCTGGGCGGCCAGTGCCTCACGCACGTTGTTGGTGGAGACGCCGATGATGCGGCCGGCTCCGACGATCGGGCGGGCGACATCGATGGACATGTCTTTCTGGCCCAGGTGCACGCCATCGGCGTCCAGCTCCAGCGCGACGTCCGGGTCGTCGTTGGCGATGAAGATGGCGCCATGTGCGCGGCAGGCGTCGCGCACGCGGCGCGCGTCGTCGAGCTGCTCCGGGTGCGGTCGATGCTTGTCGCGCCACTGGATCGTCGACGCGCCGCCCTCGAGCGCACGCTGGGCGACCCACGCGGGATCGCGGCCGCCGCATGCGGTGGGGTCGATGATCACGTAGAGGCCGGAGATCTGCCGTTTCATGTTGTGTCGAGTGCGGCCGCCGGGCCGGATGCCGGAGACATCGTACCGCCCGCGCGCCGGAGACAAGGCTGCGCGCAAGAAACGGGAGTTGTCAGCCCGCCACCCGCGCGTATCCTGACCCGGGAGATACACGGTGAAACCGCGCGAGACCGCCACGCTCGTCCTGCTCGCGACCATCTGGGGCGCGGCGTTCCTCCTCATAGACGTCGTCGTGGACGAGGTGGAGCCGCTGACGGTTGTTGGCGGCAGGCTCCTCATCGCCTCGATGGTCCTGGTGCCGGCGGCCCGCCTGAGCGGGCGGGTCATGCCGCCTCGCGAGTCCTGGGCCGCCGTCGTGGCGATGGCAATCATCACCAACGTGCTGCCGTTCTCGCTCATCACGGCGGCGCAGGAGCACATCGACAGCAGCTTAGCCGCGACGCTCATCGGCACGATGCCGCTGTTCGTGCTGCTGATCACGTTCGCCGCGGGCACAGAACGGCCGTCAACCGCGCGGGTGCTGGGCCTCGTGATCGGCTTTGTGGGCGCGGTCGTCGTCATCGGCCCGGATCTCGGCGACATCACCTCCTCGAACACGCTCAGCGAGCTGGCGGTCCTGGGCGCATCGCTCTGCTACGGCATCTCGGCGGTGGTCGCGCGGCAGTGGGCGAAGGGGCCGCCGCTCTCGCTCTCGGCCGGGCAGCTGGTCGTCGCGGCCGCCATCTCGTTACCGATCGCGCTCGCGGTGGACGGACCGCACGTGGGGGCCATCTCCGGAAAGGCTATCGTCGCGTGGATCGCGCTTGGTGTGGTGTGTTCGGGGGTGGCGTACATTCTGTTCTACGACCTGGTGCAGCGGGTGACGGCGACGCAGGCGTCGGTGGTCGCGTACCTGATCCCGATCGTCGCGACGGTGCTTGGCTGGGCGATCCTCGGGGAGCGCCTCGGACCGAACCTGTTTATCGGGCTGGCGTTGATCCTGGTTGGCGTGATGGCCGTGAACGGCGTGCTGTCCTCGGCGGCCGGCATCTTCCGCGGGGGTCCGCCTCGTGAGCTGGAGCCGGAACCTTAGCAGGGTGACTCTGCATCCGGAGGGGCTAAAGCCCCTCTAGTACTGGGTTTGGAGAAGGTGTACGGCGTTGGTCCGGCTCGCCGGATGCATTCATCTGCTCGAGGACCGGGTTGTTGAGCGAGAAGTGGCAGTCGACGCAATCCAGGCCGCGTTCGGCGTGGATGTCCCAGGAGCGGGCGAGCAGGTCCTTGCCGGCCAGGTTGACTCCC
>JACRBR010000255.1 GCA_016213125.1 Chloroflexota bacterium
CGAGACATCGCAATAGGACGCCGGGTCGTCCGCCAGCCACCCCTAACGACTAATCACCAACGACTAACGGCTAGCCCTAGTGCATCTCCTGTCCACCGGAAATGTTGACCGCCTGCCCCGTCATGTAGTCCGCGTCGTCGCTCGCCAGGAACGTGATCACCTTCGCCACGTCCTCCGGATATCCGATGCGCCCCAGCGGGATCCCCGGCAGCACCGTGCCGATGAGTTGCTTGAACATGTCGTCGCTGGTCTGCAACCCCATCCCGGCGCCTCGGAGCAGCGGCGTATCGATCGTTCCCGGGCAGACGCAGTTCACATTGATCTTGTGTGCGCCCACTTCCTTCGCGAAGGCCTGGGTGAACAGGATGATGCCGGCCTTCGAAGCACAGTATGCCGTCAGAAAGGGATACCCCGTCTTCCCGGCCTGCGATGCGACGCTGATGATGCGCCCGCCCCCCCGACCGCCGTCGGCGCCCTGCTTGATGAACTGCTTCGCCGCCAGCTTGCTGCACAGGAACACCGATGTCAGGTTTACCGCCAGCGTCCGGTCCCATGCCTCCTCCGGCATGTCGATGATGTGCACCGGCGGGTTCCCGATCCCGGCGTTGTTCACCAGGATGTCCAGCCGCCCGAACCTCGCGATCGTGGCGTCGAAGAACCGCTGCACGTCGGCGCTGCTGCTCACGTCGCCCTGCAGCGTGATGTAGTCGACCCCCGTCCCGCTCGCGTCCAGCTCCTTGGCCGTCTCGTCCAGGTGCGACTGCTCCAGGTCGACGAGCGCCAGCTTCGCGCCTTCCTTCGCGTACCGCAGGGCGGTCCCCCTCCCGATCCCGCGTCCCCCGCCCGTGATGATGGCGACCCTGTCTTTCAGCAGCATGGCTAAGCTCCTCCCACTCGGAACAGTGTTCGTCGTCAAGAAGCACGTGGACACCGGTCTCGTGCCGACCGTACGATAGCCTCACACACGATGGGGGGCCACAGCTTGCGCCAGTTCTTCGACCGCATCGCCTGGGCCGTCGCCGGGATCTCGACGACGCTGCTCGTCCTTGTCGCGACCGGCGTCGTCGATGCCGGTACCCTCGACCCGCCGGGCCCGCTCGAACGACGTCACCCTCGACCTTTCAGGCTTCACGCTTACCGGCGTCCCCAGCTCCTTCAGTGGCGTCGCGGTGTTTGGCCTGCGACGCGGCATCACGGTCCGCAACGGCACGCTCAGCAATTGGGAACTGTCCGGGCTCTTCGCCCTCCCCGCCGAAGGCGGCACGTTCGAGAATCTCAACGCCGAGTGGAACGCCGAGTACGGCCTCTACACCGGGGCGGGTAGCACGCTGTCCAACTGCTCGGCCGCGTCCAACGGCAAGGCGGGAGTCGTCGCTGACAAGGCGACGATCACGGGCTGCGCATCGACGGGTAACGGCGACCAGGGATTCTACATTTCGAACTCAGTGCTGACCGACTGCATGGCCAGTTCGAATACCAGTGCGGGCATCGAGGCGTACTCGGGCGTGCGCGTCGACGGCTGCAACGTGTATTCGAACAGCGGAGAGGGCATCCTCGTAACGGGCTCGGCCACAGGGTCGCTCATCACGAACAACCATGTCAGCCAGAACGCCCTGGACGGCATCTCCGCGGTCCGCAGCACCGTCGATGGGAACGCCGTGTACTACAGTGGACTCAACGGCATCGCCGTCAACGGCAGCGGCTCTACCGTGACGGACAACCTGTCCTTCGGCAAGGGCAGCGCGTTGTGCGCCAGCGGGTTCTTTGTCCCGGGCTCGGCGAACCGCATCGACGGCAACGTCGCCTACGGCGACAGCACGACGTGCTACGGCTTCTACGTCAGCGGAACAGACAACGTCGTCACACGGAACACCGCATCCGGCAACACCACCTTCAACTACGCCCTGCTCGGCGTCTCAAATGACTACGCGCCCGTCGCCAACGCCAGCGCGGCTACGAACCCCCTCAGCAACGTGGAGTGATGCCCCGTCCGGATTCAGCCGGCGTGCCGCCGCGTCGCCCAGCTCAGACGGGTTCCAGTGCGGACTCCCGCTCCCGCCCCGCAGTCCTGCCTTGACGGCCTCCCGCCCTCCCCCTTCCTGCGCTGATCTCGAACATCTGACCTAATCAGCGATATCATCAGGTGTGCCCGCACTCACTCCCGCTGAAGATCGCCTGCGTAAGGTGCTCGAGCTTGAACGCGCGAAGGGCTGCAACGACCGCGCCGTCACCGCCGGCCTCGATTCCTTCCTCAAGAACCTCGCTCGCAACGACGCTCGCGACCTCACCTCTGCAGTGTTCGCCCAACTCCAGGCCCTCCCCGTCGCCGGCTACCGCTCGCTCACCCCCCTCAAGCGCAAAGCCTGGCTCGAATCCGTCCTCACAATGTTGAAGGCGACCCCGTCTCCTGTAGGGGCGCAGCCTGCCGCGCCCGCACCTCGTCCGGAGGCTGACCACGCGCGCTCATCCGCTCGATCCGCATCAATCAGCTCCCCCCTCTCCACCAACGCGGAGAAGGGACAAGGAGGTGAGGTGCCCCGCCCGGCGCAATCCTCCCCGCCCGGCCGCAACCCCCGAGCCAAGGCTCCGACCTCCGACCTCCGACCTCCAGCCCCCGTCTCCGGCCATACACGAACGAGGAACTCCAGACGCTCGGCATTGATGTCGAAATCCACGCTCTCAAGCGCGTCGGCGTCTCCCTCATCGTGAAGTTCGAGAAGCTGGGCGTTCACACCGTGAAGGACCTGCTCCTGCTCTTCCCCCGCCGCCACGTCGAGTACGGCGATCCTGTCCCGGTCGCCCAGCTCAAGCTCGGCGCTGAGCAGACGGTCCGCGCCCGCGTCTGGCAGGCACGCGAGCGCATGATGGGCTTCCGCATGCGCTCGACGGAGGCCACGGTCGGCGACTCTTCCGGCATGATGCAGTGCGTCTGGTTCAACCAGCCCTGGATCGCCAGGCAGCTGCCCGTCAACGCCGAGATCGTCCTCTCCGGCCGCGTCAGCGTGTACCAGGGCCGCCCGAAGTTCGACAACCCGGAGTGGGAGGTCTGGTCCGACGAGCTGCTGCACACCGGCCGTCTCGTCCCCATCTACCCGCTCACCCAGGGCCTGCAGAACCGCACCATCCGCCGCGTCATGCAGGAGGCCCTCGAGCGCTTCGTCCACCGCCTGCCCGACCCGCTGCCGCAGGAGATGCGGGAGCGCCTCGACCTCGCGCCGGTCGCCGACGCCGTAGCCCAGATGCACTACCCGTCCGACAAGCAGGCCCTCGAGCGCGCGCGCCGCCGCCTCGCCTTCGAGGAGTTGCTGCCTATCCAGCTCACCATGCAGGTCCGTCGGCGCCACTTCCAGAAGTCCGCTCCCGCGGAGCCGGCCCCTATGTCCGCGCCCACCGAGAGCGCGTTCCTGGAGGCGCTGCCGTTCACACTCACCGGCGCGCAGCAGCGCGTGATGTTCGACGTCCTCAACGACCTGCGCCGCCCCGTCCCGATGTCCCGCCTCGTGCAGGGCGACGTCGGCAGCGGCAAGACCGTAATCGCCGCCGCCGCGCTCGTCGCCGCCATCGAGAACGGCCGCCAGGCCGTGATGATGGCCCCGACCGAGATCCTCGCCGAGCAGCATTTCCGCACGCTGAAAGGGCTCTTCGGGGCGAACGGCGCACCCGGCCCCGTCGCCTCCGCGCGCCCGCAGTTCCTCGACCCCATTCGCGCGCCGCACTTGTTCGAGCGCCGCAAGCGCCCGGGTGAGATTCGCATCGCCC
>JACRBR010000257.1 GCA_016213125.1 Chloroflexota bacterium
CGTTGGCGGAGATGGCCATCGTGAGGGGCGCGCGGGTGTAGACGTTGGCGATGGCGGTGCCGAGGAAGAGCTTCTGGGTCCAGGCGGCGGCGAGCGCGAGCGGGGTGAAGCAGTCGACGCCATCGATTTCGTAGGACCAGGCGTCGGTGTAGCCGAGGCGCTCGGCCTCCTGCAAGGCATCCTTGTGGGCGTGCAGGGGGAGACCGTCGAGGGGGAAGGTGAAGCCGTAGCGGGTCATGCGCGAATCATCGCGCATGAAGGTTGTAGGTGGTAGGGGGTAGGTTATAGGGCTGGTTGGACGAACAGGACTTCCGGGGGATAATCGGGGCATGGCTGATGACAACGCGACGTACAAGACGATTGTGACGAAGCGGGATACGCGGGGGTTCACGGGCGAGGCGGTGCCGGCGGAGACCGTGCGCCGGATCGTGCAGGCGGGGCGGATGGCGGGCAGCTCGAAGAACAGCCAGCCGTGCCGCTTCGTGATCCTCGACGATCCGGCGCAGCGCGCGGCCGTGGCGGAGTGCGGGGACTTCGCGGCGTGGCTGCCGGAGGCGCCGCTGGCGGTGGCGGTGGTGCTGACGGAAGCGGGAACGCGGCAGGAGTTCGACGCGGGGCGGGCGGCGCAGAACATGATGGTGGCGGCGTGGGCGGAAGGCGTCGGGTCGTGCCCCGTGAGCATTCACCACATCGACTGCGGGCGCGAAAAGCTGGCGTTGCCCGAGGGGTGGCGCATCAGCATCATCATCGGGTTCGGCTATCGGGCCAAGCCGCCGAAGTCCGTGCCGGAGGCGGCGCGGCTGTCGTGGGACGACTACGTGAAGAGCAACCGCTGGTCGTGAGCGCCTCGCATCCACAGTTCATCATCTGCGGGAGCGGCCGTTCGGGGACGAGCGCGGTCGCGCGCCTGCTCCACGAGGCGGGGCTCTCCGTCGGACACGATCTCATCGCGCCGGACGAGCACAACGCCGAGGGGTACTTCGAAGAGCGCCAGGTGGTGCGCATCAACCAGGCGATCCTGCATGCGGCGGGTGTGGGTCCGCCGTTCTCGTGGGCGACGCGCCAACAGATCATCGACGCGGCGCAGGAGTACGTGCCGTACATGGTCGACCAATCGGCGATGGCGACGGCGGCCTGGAAGGACCCGCGGTTCTGCTGGACGCTGGAGCCGTGGCTTTCGGTGCTGGACGGGCGGCCGCGGGCCATCGTGTGCCTGCGGAGCCCGGCGGAAGTAGCGGCATCGACGATGCGGTACTTCGGGCAGGTGGGCGAGGAGGCGGAGCGCTCGGTGCACCACGTGTGGCGCGTGCAGTACGAACGGCTGCTGGAGGTCATCGACGCGTACGGCCTTGTCGCGACGGCTGTGAACTACGGTGAGCTTCACTGCGATACGGCATCGGCGGTCGGGCGCTTGTCGTCGTTTGTCGGGAGACCGCTGGATGCGGCGCTGGTGCGGACGGACCTTCGGCACCATGAGCTGGAGGTGCCGGACGAACTGCGGGCGCTCTATGAGCGAGTACGCGCGCTGGGTTCCTAAATTTCACCGCAGAGACGCAAAGGGCGCAGAGGATCGGATTAGGATCGGGCGAGAGGCGGCGTTGGGCGCCGTCGCATGGGGTTTGGGACGGGCCTCACGCGGATGGGATGGCGCCTTTGACGTAGTGGATGACGGAGCCGGGGCAGTTGCGGGAGAGGAGGACGACGAGGTCGTCGCTGTCGCTGGCGTTCTCCTCGACGTGCACCTCGTAGGCGGGG
The DNA here is from genome assembly GCA_016213125.1 of Chloroflexota bacterium. GTDB lineage: Bacteria > Chloroflexota > Dehalococcoidia > DSTF01 > JACRBR01 > JACRBR01. The sequence continues at coordinate 1,756 of JACRBR010000257.1, forward strand.
ACGAAGATGAAGTCGCCCTCGGTGGCGTCGACGATGTCGCGGAGGCTCTCGCCGGAGTAGAAGCGGGCGCGGCCGCGGAGGATGTAGATGCTGGTCTCGCACTCGCCGTGGTGGTGGATCTCGGTGCGGCCACCGGGCGCGGTGCGGACGATGCTGGAGTAGAGGTTCTTGCTGCCGACGGTGTCGCGCGAGACAGCGATAACCCGCTCCATGTCGTCGTTCTGACCGCGATGGCCGGTGAGTTGCTCCTTCGGGACGCGGGTGACCATCGTGTGCGTGACTCCGTCCTGGCGTAGGATGCCGGCGTGGAGCAAGCGTACCAGAACGTCATCCCGGCGTACCCGAGATTTCCGCTGGCGCACTTTCCCTCGCCGCTGCATCGCGCTGAGCGGATGGAGGCGGCGCTGCGGGACGCGGGATGCGATCGTGTGCCGCGGATCTACCTGAAGCGCGACGACCTGCTGTCGCTGGCGATGGGCGGGAGCGAGATCCGCAACCTAGAGTTCCAGATCGGCGAGGCGCTGGCGCAGGGCGCGACGGACGTCGTGACGACGGGGCGCCAGCAGTCGAACCACTGCCGGCTGACGGCGGCGGCGTGCGCGAAGGCGGGAATTCGCGCGCACCTGGTGCTTGCCGGCATGCCGCCCGAGAGGTTTACGGGCAACCTGCTGCTGGCCCGGTTGCTGGGGGCGAGGATCTACTTCAGCGGCAGCGACGACAGCGCGTCCGGCCAGGCGTGGATCGACAACATCGCACCGGCGTTCTCCATGTTGGAGGGCTGCGTCGGCTACGTCATCCCGGAGGGCGGGTCGGACGCGCGCGGGGCCGTGGGCCACGCGCTGGGGGCGCTGGAGCTGCTGCAGCAGTGCGATGCGATCGGTGTCCGGCCAACAGCGATCGTGCTGGCGACGTCGACCGGCGGGACGCAGGCGGGGATGCTCGCGGGGCTTCGCAAGGCGGGGCGGGATGTGCGCGTCGTCGGATTCGCCGTCGCGAAGCCGGCCGAAGAGCTGGCCGCGGACGTGCGCCGGCTCGTCGACGAGGTGGCTGCGGAACTTGGCGGACCAGCGGTGGATGCGGCATCGGTCGTAGTCGACGGCGGAGAGCCTGGAGACGGATACGGGGCCGGGACGGCTGAGGCGGGCGCGGCGATCGAGCTGCTGGCGAGATCCGAAGGTGTGCTTGCGGATCCGGTGCACACGGGGAAGGGGCTGGCGGGGCTGGTGTCCCTCATCCGGGACGGAAGCTTCACCCGGGACGATGCGGTTCTGTTCATCCACACGGGCGGGGCAATCACACTGTTCGCGTAGGTATGCAAACGTCACGCATTCGAAGGGGCGGAGGAATACATAAGCGAGGGGTCGAAGCGCGGACGGCCGGTATACTTCGTGAAGAAGCGGCATGAGGCCAAACCGCACCGTGGAGCGCGGGCCCGCATCTTGAATTTAGCGACATACAGCATCGAGAAGCTGGAGCCCGCGCGCGATTGGCGTCGGGCTCCTGTTGCATTTGTGACGGACTGACGCCTCGGCCGCGAGCCGTATTCCAGGGGAGAGGGTGCATGATCGACCCGAAGCTGAACGCCATCGACGAACTGTGCGTGAACACAATCCGGACGCTGGCGATCGATGCGGTGCAGCAGGCGAACTCGGGGCACCCGGGCGCGCCGATGGGCGCGGGGCTCATGGCGTACGTGCTGTGGGACCGGGCGATGAAGCACAACCCGGCCGACGTGACGTGGCCGGACCGCGACCGCTTCGTGCTGTCGGCGGGCCACGCGTCGATGCTGTTGTACAGCCTGCAGTTCATGTTCGGGTATCCCGGCATCACGCTGGACGACATCAAGAACTTCCGGCAGTGGGGCAGTCCGACGGCAGGCCACCCCGAGTCTGAGCTGCTGCCGGGCACCGAGACCACGACCGGGCCGCTGGGACAGGGGTTCGGCACCGCGGTGGGCATGGCAATGGCCGAGCGGTTCCTGGCGGCGACGTTCAACCGGCCGGGGCACACGATCGTCGATCACCACACGTACGTGCTGGCGAGCGACGGCGATGTGCAGGAAGGGCTCTCGCACGAGGCGGCGTCGTTCGCGGGGCACCAGCGGCTGGGGAAGCTCATCGTGCTGTACGACGACAACTTGGTGCAGCTCGACGGGCCGACCTCGCTATCGTTCACGGAAGATGTCTGCAAGCGCTTCGAGGCGTACGGATGGCACGCAACGCGCATCGACGGGATGGACGCGGAGGCAGTGGAGGCGGCACTGAAGGCGGCGAAGGCTGACGAGCGTCCATCGATCATCTGCGCGCGGACGCATATCGGGTTCGGCAGCCCGAACAAGCAGGACTCGTTTAAGGCGCACGGCGCGCCGCTGGGAGAGGACGAGGTCAAGCTGACGAAGAAGGCGTACGGATGGCCGGAGGACCCGAAGTTCCTCGTGCCGGACGACGCGCTGGCGCATACACGATCATTGGCCGAACGCGGAGCGGCATGGCAGCGCGACTGGCAGCAACGGTTCGAGGCGTATGCGAAAGCGTTCCCGGAAGAGGCTCAGCAGTTCCGGGCCGCGATCGCCGGGCGGCTGCCGGAGGGCTGGGAGGAGTGGCTGCCGTCGTTCTCCCCGGGAGATAAGGAGATCGCGACGCGGTCGGCTTCGGGGAATGCTGTGAACGCGGTCGCGGATGCGGTGCCGCTGCTCGTCGGCGGGTCGGCGGATCTGGGCGAGTCGAACAACACGGAGTTGAAGGGCAAGCCGATCATGTCGCGGGACGAGCCGGGGGGACGTAACGTCTTCTACGGCGTCCGTGAGCACGCGATGGCGGCGGCACTGAACGGCATGGCGGCGCACGGCTGCGTGATCCCGTACGGCGGCACGTTCCTGGTGTTCTCGGACTACCACCGTCCTTCGATCCGGATCGCGGCGCTCAGCGGGTTCGGGGCGATCTTCGTGTACACGCACGACAGCATCGGGCTGGGCGAAGACGGGCCGACGCACCAGCCGATCGAGCACCTGGCGGCGCTGCGGGCGATGCCGAAGCTGTACGTCATCCGGCCGGCCGACCCGAACGAGACGGCGATGGCGTGGAAGGTGGCGCTGGAGCGGCGCCACGGGCCGACGGCGCTGGCGCTGTCGCGGCAGGCGGTGCCGCACCTGGCCGCGACGGTCAACGGCGGCGCCGAGGGGCTGCTGCGCGGGGCATATGTCGTCAGCGAGGCGGAAGGCGGGCGGCCGGACGCGATCATCATCGCGACGGGCTCGGAGGTGGGGCTGGCGATCGAAGCGCAGGGGCTGCTGGGCGCGCGCGGCGTGCGCGCGAGGGTCGTCAGCATGCCGTGCTGGGAGCTGTTTGAGGAGCAGGAACAGGCGTACCGGGACGAGGTGTTACCGCCTGGGGTCCGGTGCCGCGTGTCGGTCGAGGCGGCGGTCACGCAAGGGTGGGAGCGCTGGGTCGGCGAAGAGGGCGTCAAAATCGGGATAGATGGGCGGTTTGGGGCGTCCGCGCCGTACAAAACCATCATGCAGAAGCTGGGGCTGACGGCCGAGAACGTGGCAGGAGAGACGCTGGCGCTGGTCGAGCGGCTGAGCGGAGTGAAGGCGTAACGATGCGCGTGGCAATCGGCACTGATCACGGAGGGTTCGCGCTGAAGGCGGAGATCCTCGCCGAGGTGCGGTCGCTGGGCCACGACGTCATCGACAAGGGGACGGACAGCACGGCGGCGGTGGATTACCCGGACTTCGCCGAGGCCGTCGGCCTGAGCGTGGCATCGGGCGAGGCGGAGCGAGGCATCGTCCTGTGCGGAAGTGGGGTGGGCGCGTCGATCGCGGCGTGCAAGATCCCGGGCGTGCGCGCCGCCGTATGCCACGACACATACTCGGCGCACCAGGGCGTCGAGCACGATGACATGAATGTGCTGACGATCGGCGCGCGGATCGTCGGACCTGAGCTGGCGCGGGAGCTGGTGCGGGCGTTCCTGGGGGCGAAGTTCTCGGGCGAGGAGCGCCACGAGCGGCGGCTCAAGAAAGTGCTGGCGATCGAGGCGCGCTACACCCGCGAGAAGGAGAACGTGTGATGACCAAACTGCAGGCACTCTTCGCGCAGCAGGGACAGTCGCCGTGGCTGGACTTCATCCGGCGCAACATGCTGAACGACGGCGGGCTGGCGCGGTACGTGGAGGACGGGATCCGCGGCGTGACGGCGAACCCGACGATCTTCTCGCAGGCGATCGGCGCGGGTGACGACTACGACGAGCAGATCGGCGAGCTGGCAGGGCAGGGAATCGCGCCGCGGGAGATGTTCGACCACATCGCGCTGCGGGACATCAGGCAGGCGTGCGACATCCTGCGCCCGGTGTTCGATTCGTCTGGTGGCAGCGACGGGTTCGTGAGCATCGAGGTGTCGCCGGACAAAGCGTTCCAGACGCAGGCGAGCATCGACGAGGCGACGAGGTGGTGGTCCCGCATCGACCGTCCGAACCTGTTCGTGAAGATCCCGGGAACGACGGAAGGCGTGCCGGCCATCGAGGAGTGCCTGGCCGCGGGCGTGAACATCAACATCACGCTGCTGTTCGCGGTCTCCTACTACGAGCAAGTGATGGAGGCGTACCTGCGCGCGCTGGAGCGGCGACTGGCCGCGGGCCAGGATCTGCGAGCGACGAATTCGGTGGCGAGCTTCTTCGTGAGCCGCGTGGATACGGCCGCGGACAAGCTGCTGGAAGCGAAGATGACGGAGGCGAAGACGACGGGCGAGCGTGGGAAGCTGCACTCGCTGCAGGGACAGGTGGCGAACGCGAACGCGAAGGTCGCGTACCAGCGGTACCTCGCCGTGTTTGGGAGCGAGCGGTTCGCGAAGCTGAAGGCGGCGGGCGCAAAGGTGCAGCGGCCGCTCTGGGCCAGCACGGGGACGAAGAACAAGGCCTACAGCGACGTGCTGTACGTCGACAACCTGATCGGCCCGGATACGGTGAACACACTGCCGCCGGCGACGATCGAGGCGTTCGAGGATCACGGCGTATTGCGACGGACGATCGACGACGGCGTGGACGAGGCGGAGGGGGTGCTGCGAGACCTGGCCGAGGTTGGCATCTCGCTCGACGGGATCACGGACAAGCTGCAGGCCGATGGCGTCGAGGCGTTCACGAAGTCGTTCAACGAGATCGCCGAGACGACGGAGAAGAAGGCGGACGAGATCAAGGCCAGGGCCACGGCCGCATGAAGCTGACGCTGGGGCGCTACGAGGAGGCTGTGCGGCATCGCGCGGCCGAGCTGGCGCCCGGCGTTGAACGCGTGTGGCGCCGGGACGCCTCGTTCTGGGGCGGCGACGACGCCCGTGCGAAATCGGTCTCCAACCGGCTGGGCTGGCTCGACATCGCCGCGCACATGCGTGAGCGCGCGGGCGAGCTCGCACAGTTCGCCGACCAGGTGCGAGCGGATGGATTCCGCGACGCCGTGGTACTGGGGATGGGTGGCAGCTCGCTGGCGCCTGAGGTCCTGCGGCAGCGCATCGCCGATCGAGGCAGCGACGGGCATGCTCGGCTCCATGTCCTGGATACCACGGACCCGGCGACGATCCTCACGACGACGCGAGCGATCGACCCGGCGACGACGCTGTTCTTCGTGTCGTCGAAGTCGGGCACGACGATCGAGGCGAACTCGCTGTTCGCGTACTTCCACGAGCTGGTGCGCGGCGCGAAGGGGGAGCGGGCGGGCGCGAACTTCGTCGCGATCACGGACGAAGGGACGCCGCTGCAGGCGCTAGCGAAGGAGCACGGGTTCCGGCGCTGCTTCGTGAACCCATCCGACATCGGTGGGCGGTACTCGGCGCTGTCGTACTTCGGGCTCGTGCCCGCCGCCGTGGCGGGTGTCGATATCGTGAAGCTGCTCGACCGCGGGGTCGCGGCGATGGAGGCGGCGAAGGCGCCGGACGGCGAGGCGCTGCTGCTGGGGGCGGCGCTGGGCGAACTGGCGCTGGCAGGGCGAGACAAGTGCACGTTGCTGGTTTCGCCGGGGATCGCGTCGTTCGGGCTGTGGGCGGAGCAGCTCATCGCCGAGAGCACGGGGAAAGAGGGTCGCGGCATCCTGCCGGTCGACGGCGACCCGCCGGTCGCCGCGGAGTCATACGGCGCCGACCGCGCGTTCGTGCAGCTGCGGCTCGACGGCGACGACAACGCCGCGACGGACGTGCTGGCGGCGGAGCTGGTGGCGGAGGGCCATCCGGTCATCGCGATCGACCTTGCGGACGCGTACGACCTGGGGCGGGAGTTCTTCCGGTGGGAGTTCGCGGTCGCGATCGCGGGGCAGGTGCTGGGCATCAATCCCTTCGACGAGCCGAACGTGCAGGAGTCGAAGGACAACACCAACCGCGTGCTGCGGGAGTTCGAGTCGAGCGGAGTGCTCGATATGGCGGGCATCGACGAAACGAAGGAGCCGCTGGCGATCACGACGAGCGCGCACGCCGCGTCGGGGGACCTGCGATACGTCCTGTCCGAGTTGCTGACCGGCGTAGAGGCGCCGGAGTACGTGGCCATCACGGCGTACCTGATGCAAGCCGCGGAGACGGACGCGTCGTTTGCGGGCGTCCGCTCGGCCGTGGTGGACGCGCGCGGTGCGGCGACGACGCTGGGCTACGGCCCGCGGTTCCTGCATTCGACCGGGCAGCTCCACAAGGGCGGGCCACCGCGCGGCGTCTTCCTCCAGGTGACCGCGGCCGACGCGGAAGACGTCGCGATTCCCGGATGTCCGTTCACCTTCGGGCAGCTGAAACGCGCGCAGGCGATCGGGGACTTCCAGGCCCTGGTGGATCACGGCCGCCCCGTCGTGCGCGTCCACCTGGGCAGTGATATCGATGGCGGGCTCGTGGCGCTGCGTGACGCGGTGGTTTCGGCCCTGCGCGCGACGTAGGCCGACGGGGAGGTCGATATGGACATCGGGATGGTGGGGCTGGGGCGGATGGGGGCGAACATGACGCAGCGGCTGCTCGACGGTGGGCACCGCGTCGTCGTGACGGACTTGAACACGGACGCAGTGAAGGCGTCGGCCGCTGCCGGGGCCGTACCCGCGGACTCGCTGGCGGATGTGGTGTCGAAGCTCGAGGCGCGCCGCGCGATCTGGATGATGGTGCCGTCGGGGGCGCCGGTGCAGTCGACGATCGACACTCTGGCGCCGCTGTTGTCGAAGGGCGACGTGGTGATCGATGGCGGGAACTCGAACTACCACGACTCGATGCGGCGTGCGGAAGAACTGGCGGCGCGGGGCATCGACTACCTCGACGCGGGGACGAGCGGCGGGATCTGGGGACTACGGGAGGGATTCTGCCTGATGGTCGGGGGCACGGACGCTGCCTTTGCGCTCGTGGAGCCGGTACTGAAGACGCTCGCACCGGCCGACGGCTACGCGCACGTCGGTCCGAGCGGGGCGGGGCACTTTGTGAAGATGGTCCACAACGGGATCGAGTACGGGCTGATGGCGGCGTACGGAGAGGGGTTCGAGCTGCTGGCGGGCTCGAAGTTCGACCTGGACCTGCACCAGGTGTCGGCGCTGTGGAACCGCGGCTCGGTGGTGCGTTCGTGGCTGCTGGAGCTGACGGAGCGGGCGTTCGCACGCGATCCGCAGCTGGAGTCGATCAAGGGATTCGTGCAGGACTCGGGCGAGGGGCGGTGGACCGTGCAGGAGGCGCTGGACCAGGACGTTCCCGCGCCCATCATCACGCTGTCGCTCATGCGGCGGTTCGCGTCACGGCAGCCGGAGTCGTTCTCGGCGAAGGTCCAGGCGGCGCTGCGCAACGAGTTCGGGGGCCATGCGGTGCAGCAGACGGAGAAGGCGTAACCATGACAACGGAGACGCCGGTCAACCCGCTGCGTTCCGGGATGCGCGTCCAGCGCTCGCCGGAGGCTTGCGCAGTCGTGGTGTTCGGGGCGACGGGCGACCTTACGGCGCGCAAGCTGGTGCCGGCGCTGTACAACCTGGCGCGGCTGAGGATGCTGCCGGGCGGGTTCTCGGTGGTGGGGTTCGCACGGCGCGACTGGTCGGACGAGCAGTTCCGCGCCGTCATGAAGGAGGGCGTCGAGAAGTTCTCACGCGCGCCGCTCCAGGAGGAGATCTGGGACAGCTTCGCGCGGGGGCTGCACTACGTGAGCGGCACGTTCGACGACGCGGGCGCGTACTTCCGGCTGGGGCAGCGGCTGTTGGCGCAGGACGCAGCACACGGGGCGGGCGGGAACCGGCTGTTCTACCTGGCGACGCCGCCGGATTCGTACACAACGATCGCACAGCACCTGGGCGCTGCGGAGCTGGCGCGCGGCGCGAGGACGGGAGGCTGGGCGCGCCTGGTCGTCGAGAAGCCGTACGGGCGGGACCTGACGTCGGCGCGGGAACTGGACCGCGAAATCGGCAAGGTGTTCCGGGAGCGGCAGATCTACCGAATCGACCACTACCTGGGGAAGGAGACGGTGCAGAACATCCTGGTGTTCCGGTTTGGGAACGGGATCTTCGAGCCGATCTGGAACCGGCGTTACGTGGATAACGTGCAGGTGTCGGTCGCCGAGACGGTGGGCGTCGAGGGGCGAGGCGGGTACTACGAGCACGCGGGGGCGCTGCGGGACATGGTGCAGAACCACCTGCTGCAGGTGCTGGCGCTGGTGGCGATGGAGCCGGTGGCATCGTTTACGGGCGACGCAGTGCGGGACGAGAAGGCGAAGGTGTTCCGCGCGGTCACGCCGATCGAGGACATCGGACGGGATACGGC
>JACRBR010000258.1 GCA_016213125.1 Chloroflexota bacterium
ACCATTCCGCCAGATAATCACAAGTCCTTCACGGAGATCGAATACGACGAGGCGCTTCGTCGTGATATGCCACGCGGTTTGTTCCTGATGGATGAGCTGACACAAGAATGGACGGCCCTCGGTCGAGACGCCGACGACTCAAAGTGGTCGAAACTAGCCAAGCTCCGTGACCGTTTCGCGACGGACTACAATCCGAACTACTTCGACTCTCCAGGTGACCTCGGAATGAAAGTGGCAATCGCCCTAATACCCGAGCTCGAGGCCGAAAAGCGAGCAGCCTTTGCAGACGCAGCGAGCACACTATACGCAGAACCTGCCAAACCACGAGGATCAATGAAACTCATCGCCCAGGCGTCGACTATCCTAGGCGACGGTAGCGAGAAGTCGACGATTACGGCCTTCGTTACAGATCCCGACGCCAACGGTATTGATGACGAACCGGTGCTCTGGTCAGTCATAGGCCCCGGCTACCTCGATCCGATAACGACGCAGACGAAGTACGGGGCGGCGTCTACCGTGTTTACGCCAATTCGATCAGGTCTCGGTGCGGCATACGTTTACTGCTGGTCGCTCCGACTCGGCTTATCTGCATCCGTCCGCATCAACCTAGCTTCGGCTCGAACGCCAGGGGTCGTTCCAATTGCATGAAAATCTGCTTCCTCATGTACCAGGGCAACATGTACTCGGGCGGGCAGGGCGTCTACCTGCACTACCTGACGCGCGAGCTCGCCCGCATGGGGCATGAGGTGCATGTGATAGCGGGTCCGCCGTACCCCACGCTCGATCCGGCCGTCATCACGCACAACGTCACCGACTACTCCTACTGGACCTACCACCACTACAAGAAAGACTTCATCTTCAACCGCCCGCCCCTCTCCTACTTCCATCCCGTCAACCTCTACGACTTCATCTCCACCCGCATCGCCCTCTCGTCGCTCCTCGCCAACTTCAGCGTCCGCGCCTACTTTAGGCTGCGCGAGCTGGCACGCGAGCACCGCTTCGACGTCGTGCACGACAACCAGACGCTGTCGTACGGCGTGTGGGCCGTGAAGGCCACGGGCTTCCCGCTCGTAGCGACGATCCATCACCCCCTCTCGGCCGACCTGAAGAACCAGCTCCGGCAGGCGCGCAGCACCTACGAGAAGGCGCGCCGCATCCTCTGGTCGCCGTGGATCATGCAGGAGGTCGTCGCCAAGCGCGCCGACCGCATCATCGTCGTCTCCGAGACGTCACGCGGCGACGTCGACGAGGCCTTCGACCTCGACCCCGCGAAGGTGCGCGTCGTCTACAACGGCATCGACACCGACACCTTCCGCCCGCTCCCCGGCGTCGAGCGCCAGCCCGACAAGCTGCTCTACGTCGGCAACAGCGAGGACCGCAACAAGGGCGCGCGCTACTTCCTGAAGGCGCTCGACCTCCTCAAGGACGAGCTCGACTTCCGCGTGACCTTCGTCGACAACTTCAAGCACAACCTCAAGCTGGCGCCGCGCCTGGTCGACGAGTATGGCCTGAACTCACGCGTCGACTTCACCGGCCGCATCCCCACCGAGGACCTCGTCCGCCATTACAACGAGGCGAAGCTGCTCGTCACCTCCTCCGTGCACGAGGGCTTCGGCCTTCCCCTGGCCGAGGCCATGTCGTGCGGCACACCGGTCGTCGGCACGCAGATCGGCGCCTTCCGCGAGATCGTCGAGCACGACGTCAGCGGCTGGCTCGTGCCGCCGTCCAGCCCCGAGGCGCTTGCCAGCGCTATCCGTATGATGTGGAATGATGCCGAGCTTCGCGGGAGGCTAGGCGAGGCCGGACGGAAGCGCATCCTCGAAAAGTTCAACTGGCGCAAAGCCGCCGAAGAGACCCTCGCCGTCTACGAAGAGATCGTCCCGCCCAAACGGCGCACATTCACGACGAACTACGAACTACAAACTACGAACTGAGAACTCCGCCTTGCCCGACAACATCGTCAACGTCGACTTCCGCCGCCACTTCCACGTCCAGCCCGGCGATCGCGTCCTCGATCTCGGCTGCGGCACCGGACGCCACACCCTGGAGGCCGCCCGCTACCCCGGCCGCGTCGTCGGCGTCGATATCTCGCGCGACGACCTGCGCGCGGCGAAGTTCATGTACGACGACCTCAAGCAGAAGGGCCAGCTCCGCGGCCACGCCGACTTCATCATCGGCGACGCCACCAACCTTCCATTCAAGGAAGGGGTCTTCGACAAGTCCCTCTGCACCGAGACGTTCGAGCACATCCCCGACGACCGCGCCGGCATCGCCGAGTTCCTCCGCGTCACGAAGCCCGGCGCCCAGACCTGTGTCAGCGTCCCCGCCTACTGGCCGGAGCGCGCGTACTGGGCTTTGAGCTGGGAATACTGGCACTCCCCGGGCGGCCACGTCCGCTGGTATCGCCCCGGCCAGATGCGCCAGATCCTCGACGAGATGGGCATGGAGGTGCAGTTCGAGCGCCGTCGCCACGCCTCCCAGAGCTTCTACTGGTTCCTCCGCTGCATCCACGGCCTCCCGAACGAGAACTTTCCCCCGGTGCGCCTCACCTGGAAGCTCATCAACGTTCACCACAACCGCCGCATCAAGCTCCTCGAATACCTCGAGACCGTCGCCAACCTCGTCATCGGCAAGGACCTCATCCACTACGGCCGCAAACGCCCGGTTGCAGCGCAGCATGAAGAGCCGGCGTCCGAACTGGCGACAGCATAACGCGACGACCAGCGACGAGTGACCAACATGCCAACCCCAGCCAACACCGACCCCGCCGAACGCAGCGCCCACATGCGGCTCTTCTACCGCGGCTGGCGCCCCACCCTCCTTGGCCGCTGGCTCAACCGCTTCTGGGGCCTGTGGTCCGCGATCGGCCTGCCGCCCCGCATCATGGCGACGCTCGAAGTGCGTGGCCGCACCTCAGGCCGCGTGCGTGCAAACCCCATCGTCATCGCCATGGTCGAAGGCCGCGAGTACCTGGTGTCGATGCTCGGCCCGCAGTCCGAGTGGGTGCGCAACGTCGAGGCCGCGGGCGGCGACGCCGTGATCCATCAGGGGCGCCGCCGCCGTGTTCATCTCGTCGCCATCCCGCCCGAAGAGAGCGCTCCCGTGCTGCGCGAGTACGTGCGTATCGCGACATCGGGCCGCACGCACTTCCCGGTCGCGAAGGATGCGGCGCTGGCGGAGTTCGAGGTCATCGCCAACCGCTACCCCGTCTTTCGCATCGACCCCACGTGACCGCGAAGAGGGCGGACGAGTACGCAGGTGTTAGGTCCGTCACGCCGAAAGCCGCGCGACCCACGGATGCCCAAGCCTCGAGATCGCACCTCGAAGCCACGATCGCCGGTCAGCCGGCAGCTGCGGCATCAACGCCTCGAAGTCCGCCTTGTCGCGCCGGCGCAGGTCTCGCGCCTTGAAGAACAACAGCACGTCGGGCGAAGCCGTCGGCATACCCCAGGGCGACGTCTGTACCGCATCCTGCAGCGGCACGCTGATCCGCGGGTCGCTGTGCAAGACCCAATCCTCATCCGCCTGGTCGTCGACCTG
>JACRBR010000259.1 GCA_016213125.1 Chloroflexota bacterium
ACGGGTTGATGAGGCGGGCGAATGACCGAGTACCTGGACCTGCCAGCGGTCGACTGGAACGACCCGGCGAACGTCGCCGTGTACGACGAGCTGCCCCTGTGGTCGGCTATGGCCGGCCTGCTGCTCTTCGAGGAGCTGCCTCTTCGCCCTGGGACGCGCGCGCTGGACCTGGGTCCGGGCACTGGGTTTCCGCTCCTGGACCTGGCCGAGCGGCTGGGACCGGGGAGCAGCGGGACGGGCCTCGATCTATGGCGACCAGCGCTGGAGCGTGCGCGGCCAAGCAGCGAGCGTGGCACGTCGCGAATGCCTGCGTTGTCCAGGGCGACGCCGCCGCGATGCCGTTTGCGGCAGGGAGTTTCGACCTCGCGGTGTCGAACCTCGGGCTGAACAACTTCGCCGATGCGAGAACGGCGGTCTCTGAGTGCGCGCGTGTCCTGCGGCCGGGCGGCGTCATCGCGCTGACGACGAATCTTCAGGGTCATATGCGGGAGTTCTACGCCATGTTCGAGTCCGTCCTCCAGAGAGCGCGGCTAGACGATGCGGTTGAGGCGCTGCGCGCACACGTCGAACATCGGGCGACCGTCGATGGCGTCAGGACGCTGTTCGAGGAAGCCGATATCCGGGTCACGCGGGTGATCGAGCGGGGGAGGCCGATGCGTTTCGCGAGCGGGAGCGCACTGCTGCGCCATCACTTCATCCGGCTGGGTTTCCTCGGCGCGTGGAAGGCGGTGGTTCCAGAACAAGACCACGTCCGTGTGTTCGAGACGGTCGAAGCCAATCTAAACCAGCTCGCCATAGAGCGAGGCGAGCTGATGTTGACCATCCCCCTCGCCTACGTCGAAGGCACCCGGACCTGACTGCCTGTTCCCTGTTCCCTGTTCCCTGTTCCCTGTTCCCTGTTCCCTGTTCCCTGTTCCCTGTTCCCTGTTCCCTGTTCCCTGTTCCCTGTTCCCTGTTCCCTGTTCCCTGTTCCCTACCCCCTACTCCCGCCGCAGCCGCGCTTCCTGTTCGGCGCGACGCTTCTGGTACGCCTCGGTGCCGCGCCCATCCTGGAACTTGCTGTCTCGCCATTCCAGCGCCGACTTCAGTCCTTCGGTCATAGCGCGGCGCCCGAACTCACGGACGGCCGGCGCCAGATGCGCGCGAGCATCGTTCTCGGCCGCGACCCGCTGGACGGTCCGCGCGCCCATCAGCTCCATCGCCAGGTTGACGATGCGCTTGTTCGGTGAGAGCAGCTCGACGTCGATCTTCTCCATCTTCGAGGCCAACGCCTCGACCGCACTCTCCAGTTCGTCGGACGGGAACGAGCGCCACACAAGGCCGATCTCCGCCGCCTCGGCGCCGCTAATGCTGTCGCCCGTCAGGAGGAAGTACTTCGCCCACTGCGGGCCGACGAGGTATGTCCACATATGCGCGGGCGGTGAGCCCATCGCACGGACGGGCGGGAAGCCGATCACCGTGTCGTCGGCGGCTACGACGATGTCGCACAGCCACGCGAGGTCGGTGCCGCCGGCCAGGCAGTAGCCGTGGATCTGCGCGATGACCGGCTTGTGGATGTCCCAGATCGCCATGCGGTCGCGCTGTTGTCGCTCGAGCTGCCATGCGTCGTCGTCGTAGTTCGACATGCCGCGGTAGACGTTGGTGTAGGTCTCGGAGTCGTTCTTCTTGGGCGGGGGAGACTGCATCGGCGACAGGTCGTAGCCGGCACAGAACGCGCGGCCGGCGCCCCGCAGGATGATCACGTGCACGGCGGCGTCGTTGTCGGCCTCCCAGAGGGCCTGGTTCAACTCCCGCTGCAGCTTCGCGGAGAGCGCGTTGAGCTTCTCGGGGCGGTTCAGGGTGATGCGGGCTTTGCCGCCTTCCTTCTCGTAGAGGATGGTCTCGAAGTCCATGGCAGCCTCCGAATGCGCTCGGTCCCGGAATGCCATCGTAGGCGACGGGGCTGTAACGGCAACTCGGCCACGGCAGGCTTGACAAACATTTGTTCTAATCTTACACTGCGGGTCCCGATATAGAACGCCTGTGCTAATGGAGCTAGCCATGCCGGACCCGCGAACAGCTGTCGTCTTCGAAGAGATCGAGTGCAAGAGCATCGTCAACCGCGTGACCCCGGGCACCGTCAGGCAGGTCCCCTTTCGCTGGACGCTGAATCCCTACCGCGGCTGCCAGCACGCCTGCACCTACTGCTTCGCTCGCAGCACCCACGAGTTCCTCGGCTACGACGCGGGCCGGGACTTCGATACGAGGGTCGTGGTGAAGGTGAACGCGCCGGAGGCCCTGCGCCGCGACCTGGGGCGCCCGGGCTGGACGCGCGAGCTCATCGCCATCGGCACCGCGTGCGATCCGTATCAGCAGGCAGAACTGAAGTATTCTCTCACGAACCGGTGCCTCCGTGTGATGCGCGACTTCGCGAATCCCGTAAGCATCACCACCAAGTCCCCGCACGTCATTCGCGACCTCGATGTTCTCGAAGAGCTGTCTCGCGTGGCTGAGGTGCGGGTGAACTTCAGCGTGGCCACGCTCGACGACGAGGTATGGCACCGCACCGAGCCTTCGACCGCGCGGCCCCGCAAGCGGCTTGAGGCGATGCAGAAGCTCGCGGAGCGTGGGATCCGTACCGGCGTGATGCTCGCTCCGATTCTGCCCGGCCTCACGGACGATCCAGCCAATCTGGAGCGCGTTGTCGAAGCCGCGCGTGAGCACGGGGCAAGCTACGTGCACGACAACGTGCTCTTCCTGCGGCCGGGCACGAAGGAGTGGTTCATGCCGTTCCTGCGCGAGGCCTACCCCCACCTGGCTGAACGCTACGCGAAGTACTACCGGGGCTGGTATGCCCCTCAGTCCTACACCCAGCAGGTCCACCAGCAGGTTGAGCGCCTGCGCATGAAGTACGGGCTCCTGCGCGCGGAACCCGTGGGCCCGACGGCGGGCCAACTCGCCATGGCGATGTAACGGCCGCGGCATGGGCCGTTCGGCCCATCGCCTGACGAGAGCCGGTCATGTGAAGGTCGGCGCAATGCAGGGAGACCCTGCATTTCTCGTCGATTTAACGGCCGCTTAATGCGCGCGCCTCTTCGCGTAGCCGACAATTGGAAGAGACAACTTTGGAGCTCTCAGAGATAACTTTGGAGCTTTCTCGGGGAATCGGACACCCATGACGCCCGCCATCCTTCCGCAGTCCGCCACACCGGCACCGGCACCCACGACGGTTCGCGAGCCCGAATCCGCGGCATTAGCGGCTGCCATCGCTACGCCGGATGGCGTGTGTATCACCGCCGGCGTCGCAGAGGTGCGGGGAACAGGCGGCGAATGGCGCGCGCAGCTTGTGCGACTCGACCGGCCCGGCGTCATGGCAACGATGTACTTCGCTCAGGGCGTGCGTGAGGTCATCCTGCGGCTCGAAGACGGCCGTCAGGCCCGTGCCCGCATCGCCGGAACCAGCTTCGTGGCGGCCGCGGAGCGCATCTGCCAACTCGTCGGTCTCGAGCCGCTCACCTGAACCCGCTGCTTCGCCCCGACAGTCGGCCGGCCGCTTAACCGTATTGCTTCTAAACAGCCACACCTCGGGCGCTTGACCCACGGCTTACTTCGGGACACCCTTCCGGCGCTTACGGAATCGCTACTGGAAGGGACTGTGCATGCTTCCGCTCGAAGGAATCAAGATCCTCGACCTGTCGCGCCTGGCGCCGGGTCCCTACTGCTCGATGCTGCTGGGCGACATGGGGGCGGATGTATTGCTCGTCGAGGCGCCGCCGGAAGGCAAGATGGCCGCGATGGCGGTCCTCGGCCGCGGCGACGTGGAGAAGGCAGCCGCGTTCAACATGCTGGCCCGAAACAAGCGCAGCATCGTCCTGAACCTGCGCGAGCAAGAGGCGCGTGAAATCTTCTACAAGCTCGCGGATACGGCCGACGTCGTCCTCGAGGGCTTTCGGCCCGGCGTGGTGAAACGGCTCGGCGTGGACTATGAGACCCTCAGCCAGCGGAACCCGCGCATCGTGTACTGCTCCCTCTCGGGCTTCGGACAGACGGGCCCGTACAGCAACCTGGTGGGCCACGACATCAACTACATCTCGATCGGTGGCGCTCTGGGCATGATCGGCTGGCCGGACGAGCCGCCGGCCATCCCCATGAACATCATCGCCGACTTCGCAGGGGGCGGGCTCCACGCAGCGTTCGGGATCCTCGTCGCGCTCATGGCGCGGGAACGCACCGGCAAAGGACAGGCCGTCGATATCGCGATGTCGGACGGCGTGCTGTCGCTGCTCGCCAGCTCGGTCGGGCCTGTGCTCATGGGCAGCGAATCGCCCGGGCGCGGAAACACACTGCTCAACGGTTCCGTGCCGCACTACAACGTGTATGAGTGCGCGGATGGCGGCTGGATCTCGATCGGCAGTCTGGAACCACACTTCTTCGTGAACCTGTGCAAGGTTCTGGAGTGCGAGCAGTACATCCCACACCAGTACGACGGATCGAAACGGGAAGAAATAAAGGCGTACTTCACCAGGCGGTTCAAGGAGAAGAGCCGGGACGAGTGGTACCAGGCCCTGATCAAGAGTGACATCTGCGCCGGACCGGTGTACTCATTGCGGGAGGCCCTCGACGACCCCCACAACCGCGCGCGCGAGATGGTCGTTGAGGTCGAGCACCCGACGCTGGGCACGATTCCTCACCTCGGCATCGGCACGAAGCTGTCGGACACTCCGGGGAAGGTTCGCACCACGGCGCCGCAGCCGGGGCAGCACACGGACGAGGTGCTGTCGTCGATCGGACTCGACGCGACCGCGGTTGCGTCTTTGAAGGAGCGCGGAATCGTCGGTTAGGCTGGCGCCCGGCGCTAGTTGCTGTCGGGGACGGGCTGGAATCCGTTGTCCTGGGCTTCGCGCTCGTTGCAGAACCAGCGCTCACCCTTCGCCAGGTCGACGATGGCCGCGGACCATCGCGGGTCGTCGGGCAGGATGAAGAACTTCAATCCCGTCCCGCCGATGTTGCCCTTGATGACGCAGCCCGGCGGCGGGTTCTCGCACCCTTTGGGGCACGCGTTCGCGGCCTCACGGAACTGCTCCTGCACGATGACGTCGTCGCTCTTCTCGCACGCGCCCGCGAGGGCGGCGAGAACCAGAAGGATGACGGCCGAGACGATTGTGGTTCGTGTCATATCGAGGCGAGCCGCATTGTATCGCAGCCGGCCGTCAGCGCGAGATTGCGCGTTGTACGCTGTAGCCCAATGGATTTCTCTGACGACACGCCAGAACCCGATGCTGATCTCGAGCTGAAAATCGAGAAGGTCGCCGCGCACCCCGAACCCGACGGCACCCTCCGGGTCATGGTTACCACGTCGCGCGGGGAGATCCGCGCGATCCTCCATCCCTGCGCGACACAGCCGGCCGGAGCGATCCTCGTCGGCGGGGCGATGGGCGGCTTCGAGGGTCCGGCCGAAGACGTTTATAGTCGGATCGGCGATCGCCTGCGGGCCTACGCCTCAACGCTGCGTCTGCACTACCGCCGCCCGGGGGAGTTCGAGGAGTGCGTGCTCGATGTGCTCGCCGGGGTGTCGTTGCTGCGGGGTCTCGGGGCGACCGGCGGCATCGCGCTCGTCGGCCACTCCTTCGGCGGGGCTGTCGTCATCAAGGCCGGCGAGCTCTCGGATTCGGTCGCCGGAGTCGCCGCACTACCATCGCAGCTGTACGGCACGCGCACGGTCGAGCGGCTGGCCAAGCCACTGCTGCTCGTGCACGGCATGCGCGACGGCGTCCTGGACCACGCCGCCAGCGAGGACATCCACGCCCGCGCCCAGGAGCCGAAGCGGCTGGTGCTCTACGCCGAATCGGACCACACGCTCCGGCAGAACGCCGCCGACCTCGAGGAGCTGCTCGTCAAGTGGATTCCCCGCATCGTCGCCACGCGGCGGGGCCCGAGCCTCAATTAGCGCGCCGCGGTAGCATCAGGGACGAAAGGAGCCGTCATGCCACTCGACCCGATCGTGAAGGCCTTGCTCGACCAGGCCGCCGCCCTCAACATGCCCCCCTTCAGCGAGCTGACCCCCGACCAGGCGCGCGCAATGTTCAAGGAGACGCGCACGCCCGTCCAGGCGCTGGAGCCGGTCGACCGCATCGAGGACCGCGCGATACCCGGGCCCGCCGGTGAGATACCCGTGCGAGTCTACGCGCCGAAGTCGAGCGCACCGTTGCCGGCGCTGGTGTACTACCACGGCGGCGGCTGGGTCATAGGCGATCTAGACACCCACGACGGCCTCTGCCGAAAACTCTCGAACCGCGCCCGCTGCGTCGTCGTCTCGGTCGACTACCGCCTCGCCCCGGAGCACAAGTTTCCGGCGGCGGCTGAGGACGGATATGCCGCCGCGGCATACGTGCACGATCATGCTGCCGAGTTCGCGATCGATCCGGCGCGCATCGCCGTCGGCGGCGACAGCGCCGGCGGCAATATCGCGGCCGTGACCGCACTCATGGCGCGCGATCGCGGCGGGCCGCGCATCGCGTACCAGCTCCTCATCTATCCGGTGACTGACTATTCGTTCGAGACCGCGTCCTATCGCGACAACGCCGAGGGATACTTCCTCACCACGGACAGCATGCGGTGGTTCTGGGCCCACTACCTTCCGGGTCAGGCCGAAGGCGCGAACCCGTACGCCTCCCCGCTGCGCGCGCCGTCGCTCAAAGGGTTACCACCGGCGCTGGTGATCACCGCTGAATTCGATCCCCTGCGCGACGAGGGAGACGCATACGCAGCGCGACTGCGCGAAGCGGGCGTTGTGCTGAAGCACAGCCAATACCCCGGCATGGTCCACGGCTTCGTCGGCATGCACGACCTGATCCTCCAGGGGCGGGCCGCGATCGACGAATGCGCTGCCGTCCTTCGAGAGGCCTTCGCCGGCGAACCCGCGCCCGCATGACGCAACGGGCGGCCCCTCCGCGCTCCGCATCAGGCGCCGGCGCCATCGATGTCGCGTGGCGCTGCGCGCGCGACGCCGGCGCGCTCGCGCTGTCTCGATTCCGCGGGGTGCAGACGATCGACGTGAAGGGCCATCGCAACATCGTCACCCAGACAGATGTCGAGTGCGAACTGCGGGTGAAGGCGATCCTCGCCGAGGAATATCCCGACCACAAGATCCTCTCGGAGGAAACGGCGTCCGGCACCGACGCATCGACCGGCTGGACATGGGTGATCGACCCGATCGACGGCACCAAGAACTACGCCATCGGACTGCCCTTCTGGTGCGTGAACGTCGCTCTCTGCCACGAGGGCGAACCGGTCGTGGGCCTCACATATGACGCCGTCCACGACGAGGGCTTCTGGGCCGTCGCCGGACGGGGTGCGTACTGCAACGAATCCCGGATCGAAGCGTCCGCCCGGCCCGACGTTTTCTCCTCGGTGCTGAGCCTCGACCTGGGGTACGACGACGCGCTGGGCTCGCAGCAACTTGCGCTGTTGCAGCGCATCTTTCCCGCCACCCAGGGATTTCGCATCACGGGCAGCGCGGCCCTCGGATTGGCGTACGCGGCATGCGGGCGCATCGACCTGTACGTCCATCTCAATGTGTCGCCCTGGGACGTGGCGCCGGGCATCCTCCTGATCCGCGAAGCCGGCGGTGTGGCCACGGAACGCTCGGGAGCGCCGATGCGTATAACAAGCAGGCAGTTCGTCGCGGGCGGCCGCGGCGTGCACGCGGACTTCATGTCCCGCTATGCTGCTGACGGTTGGGGTTGAAGCGGCACGGAGCGCTGCACCACGTGACACCTTCTCGCCTCGCGATCTTCCTCACTCTCGGCGCCGCTTCGCTGATTGCGTCTGCCTGCTTCATCGGAGGAGGGAGCGGCAGCAAGACTCCCGAAGCGACACCAACGCCACCTCTGCCAACCGCCGAGGACGTCATCAGCGCTTGGGTGCGCGAGAACCGCAACGTCGACTACGTGGGCGACTGCTCGAAGGCCAAGGCCGGCGTCGATGTCGGGCGGCTGTGCTCGACGCTCGTCGGCCAGCGCGGACGGAACCGCGCCTACACCATCGGCCCCACGTTCTCGGAGTACACCGCGACACTCCTGATGGAGGAGGACGCGTCAGCAGGTTGGGCGGTGCTCTCCGTGACCAACCGGGACCCAAACGCGGAAGTCCCCGGCATCGACTGGCCGCTCGCCCCCGGCGACCGCGTGATCTTCATCGGCCTTGGGCCGGATGACTGCCTGAGCATCCGCGAGCAGCCGTCGCTCCAGGGTAATCGCACGATCTGTATGCCCGACGGCACCGAGGCGATCATCCAGGACGACGCGATCGTCGGCCCGAAGGGACTCGAGGCCGACGGCTTCACCTGGTGGCACGTCGCAGGAGACGGCTTCGATGGGTATGCCGTCGACGTGTACATGCGCCTGCCGGAATCCATTGCCGGCGCGCTCGCCACGCCCACGCCTGCACCCACTCCTTGAAGAGCGAAGGAGACGGCCATTACCGGCCGTCTCCTCTCGATAGTTCTTAGGTGTGCGTGCTAGTCGAGGTCTGGCGTTCCGTCCTCGCAAGCGCCGAGGTGGTCGTCGCCGACGAAGCCTTCGGCCTTCACGTGGTTCGCCAGGTGGTGCTCCAGAGCGCTGGCGTTGATCGTGATGGTGTGCGGGCCTGCGTTCGGCCCCTGTTGGTTCCGGTCGTAGTGGCAGATGACGACGAAGTCGTCGGCGCGGTGGTCGGCGCTGGCGCCGCTGCCCTGGTCCGCGAAGGCATCCGATCCGACGAGCGCGGAGATGCCGACGGCGGCGATAGCGGCTGGGACGAGAATCAGCTTCTTCAAGGGACGGGTCCTCCTACTGAGCGACTATCCGGCGATGCGGGGGTCGCCGCCTGTCAAGCAGCGTCCAAGACAAGTAACGGCAGCGGACGCGATTGATTGCAGTAGGCGCGGCTGCAATCGGCCAAAACCATGCAAGAATCAACCGATTGTTCCGACGGCGCGGTATATGCGCCGGTCTCCCCGCCCGCCGCGTGCAAATGACCCGTGGGTCGCTACATCATCTGTGACGAAACTCGTGAATTGGCGGATTCACACCTTCGCTGGCCGTGAAGTATCCCGAGCTGTCCT
>JACRBR010000260.1 GCA_016213125.1 Chloroflexota bacterium
GAGTCCACGGGGATGGCGGCGATGAGTCGAGTCACGATGACGATCCCGGCGCTGTCTTGCATCCTAATGCGCGGCGATCAGGCGCGTCAGACCGCTGAATATGGCGTGCGCGCGACCCGGCTGATCACCGCGGGAAACTTACCCGAGGCGGTCCGTTCAATGCGCTCCACGCACTCGACGCTGATTCGCGCGGCGCCCACCCGATCCGCGAGATTCCGCCGGATCTGCTCTCCGTCCTCATCCTTGTAGCCCGCGCCGGGGACCACTCGAACCAGGAATCCGTCCAGCGTTTCCTGCACGATCTGGCACTCGCGCACGTGCGCGACGCCCTTGAACACCGGATCCAGCCGACCGATGCGACGACCGTCCGGCGTCATCAGCACCTCGTCCACGCGGCCTTCCAGTCGCTCGATGATAGGCAAGGCGCTGCCGCACGGACAGCGGCGGTCCGTCAGCGCTCCGCGATCGCCGATGCGGTAGCGGATGAAGACCTGCCCGAAGTTGATGAGGCTCGTGCAGACCAAATCGCCGACATGCCCCTGCGCCGCGGGCCGACCCGCTTCGTCGAGCACTTCCATCAGCCCGTAATCCCGACTGAGGTGCATGGCGCCCTGCGCGCATTCCGCCGCGAACACGCACAGCTCACCGGCGCCGTACTGATCGAAGACGCGGCAACCGAAGGCGCGCTCGATGTCGTGTCGCTGATGGTCGAAGAGCGTCTCGGAACTGGTGATCGCGCAGCGCAGAGCGAGAGGCGTTTCGCCCGCGTCGATCATGAACCGCGCCAGCGCGTGCAGGCTCGACGGGTATCCGAGGATCGCGTGATACGGACGCCGCCGAAGCTCGCGCACATAGTGCGGCAGGTTCCGGTCCGACAGGTGGTAGCTTGAAAGATAGAGCTGTTTCCACGCGTGGTTGTAAGCCCAGAAGGGGGGGCGCGTCCGCGTCGCCGGCGCGACGAGCCGGCCGCCCATCATGATGAATGGCAGTCTTCCGAACTCCATGCCGGCCGGCCGGCGGCACCGCGCCTCGAAGAAGGCGAACGACGTCTGCGCGGCCTCATCCGTTCGGTAGAGCTGCAGCGGCGCGCCCGTCGTTCCGCTCGTTGCGAGCCGCGCGAATCGGCGCAGGGGGATGCGCTCGTCGAGAAACGCCCGCGGGTTCGCCTGAATGTCCTGCTTGGTCAGGAGCGGCAGTTGCGCAAGATCTTCCGCAGCGCGGATGGACGCCGGGTCGATTCCTTCTCGGTTGAACCGCTCCCGGTAATGCGGGACGTGGGCCGCCGCATGACGCACCAACTCGGCCAGGGCGGAGCGAACATGATCCTCCAGTCGTTCCGCGGAGCCGCCGCCCCGCTGCTCCACGAGCGGCACGAGCCGGCGATACACTGCGCCGTAACGCCGCCGCGCCAGCCGCCACGCCGAAAACGTGGCCGCCGCGTCGGCAAGACCCGGCATCGTCAGGATGGAGCGCACCAGGTTCGAACTCATGGGCTTTCAGTATCGGCCCGCGGTTGGCTCAACGCCAGCGTTTGGAGCGCCGTGCCCGGGACGCAGCGCATGGGGTGCAGTGCTTGGGCACATCGTTGCCGCGTCAGGCGAGATTCGATATCATGGGTCGTGATGAATTCCAAGTCGGCGCGCACGCCATCCCTCGTTCTTTTGCCAACGCATAAGCGAGAGGCGGCGAAAGGGGGATCGCCGACGCTGACCGCTGGCGTGAGGATAACTCCGTGGCCACGCTCTACGTCCTTCGCGGACCCGACAAAGGGCTGATCTTCGATCTGCCCGACGACGCCACCCTGATCGGACGTTACGCGGACCGCCTCAAGCTGACGGACGACAGCATCTCCCGTCGTCACGCCGAAGTCCGCCGCGAGAACGGCAGTTGGGTCATCCGCGACCTGCACAGCTCCAACGGCACCTATCACAACGGCCATCGCGTCTTCGAGCCGACCCGCCTGCAGCACGGCGACGAGATCAAAGTCGGCGCGACGATCCTCGTGTTCGGCGGACAGGACTCGGTCGCCGCCGTCAGCGGGCAGCACCGCATCCGCGACCTGGTGGACATTGACATCGCCAGCCAGCCCGGCGACGCGGCCATCCTCTCCTCCATCGCCTCCTCCGAGGAAAGCGTCATTCTCCAGACGCCGGAAACGCGC
>JACRBR010000264.1 GCA_016213125.1 Chloroflexota bacterium
GAAGAAGGCGGCCCACGTGGACCGCCCTCTCTATTTTCTCGCGGGTGCGTCGGCTACGCGCGCTCGAAGATCGTCGCGATGCCCTGGCCGCCACCGATGCACAGGCTGACGAGCCCGTACCTCGACTCCCGCCGCTGCATCTCGTACATCAACTTCACCGTGAGGATGGCGCCGGTCGCACCCAGCGGGTGGCCGAGGGCGATGGCGCCGCCGTTGACGTTTGTCTTCTCCGTGTCGAGGTGCAGAGCGGTGCTGCAGGCGGCCGCGACGGAAGCGAACGCCTCGTTGAGCTCTACGAGGTCGATCTGGTCGACGGTGAGGTTGGCCTTCTTGAGGACCTTCGTGATGGCGGAAATGGGGCCGCTGCCCATGATCCGCGGCTCGACACCGGCCTCGGCGCGGGCGACGAGCTTCAGGCGGGGCTTCAGGCCAAGCTCGCGCGCCTTCGAGGCGGACATAACCACTACCGCGGCGGCGCCGTCGTTGATGCCGGAGGCGTTGGCGGCGGTGACCATGCCGTCGGGCTTGAAGGCCGGCCGCAGCTTCGCCAGGGCCTCCATGCTGGTCTGGCGGGGGTGCTCATCCTTGTCGATCGTGACGGTTTCCTTCCCCTGCTTCACTTCGACGGGGACGATCTCGTCCTTGAACCTTCCCGCAGCCACGGCGGCGGCAGCGCGCTCCTGCGAGCGCATGGCGTACTCGTCCTGGGTCTGCCGGGAGACCTCGTACTGCTCGGCCAGGTTCTCGGCCGTGATGCCCATGTGGACCTTGTCGAAGGGGTCGCCGAGCAGATGCAGGATGCCGTCCTCGAGCGTGCCGTTGCCCATCCGGTAGCCGGCGCGGCCCTGGCGGACGTAGTAGGGCATCATCGTCATGTTCTCGGCGCCGCCGGCCACGACGATCTCGGCGTCGCCGGTCTCGATGTACCGCGCGGCGGTGTTGATAGCCTCCAGGCCGGAGCCGCAGATGCGGTTGACGGTGAGCGCGGGCGTCTCGACAGGCATGCCAGCCTTCACGGAGGCATAACGTGAGAGGTAGCCGTCCTCCATCACCTGGCCCACACAGCCCATGATGACGTGGTCGACCTGCTCCGGCTTCAGGCCCGCGCGGGCGACCGCCTCCTTGATGACGACGGCGCCGAGGTCGGACGCCGGCGTGTTGCTGTAACCGCCCTGGAACTTGCCGATGGCCGTGCGGGCGCCGCTGCCGATCACGATGTCTTCCATATTTTGATCTCCACTCGCCAGAGCGGCGCGCTGGTGGCCGGGCGCGGCCCGTCTCGAAGGGGAAGTGGATCGAGTATAGGAACGCCGCCCCAGGCGGTCAATTCAGCCTAGCACCACCGTCAATCATGGTGGCCAGATGGCCACGAGCGCTACCCCCGGCGGGGGGAGAGCAGGCCGTGGTCGCCGTCGTCCCGCTTGTAGAGGACGGCGTAGTCGTCCGTCGCCTCGTCGAGGAAGAGATAGAAGTCGTGGCCCAGGAGGTCCATCTGGGCCAGGGCTTCCTCCTGGGAGATCGGCTTCGCGGTGAAGTGCTTCACCCGCACGATCTTGCCCAGCACATACTCTTCCTCCTCGTCGGGCTCCGGCGGCCCGGGCGGCGGGGCGCTGGCGTTGAGGGCGTCGGCGACCATCTCCTTCGCGGGCAGGTGGCGGTCGTGCAGGCGCTTCTTGTGGCGACGGGCCTGGCGCGAGAGCACGTCGGCCGCCGCGTCGAGCGCCACGCGGGGGTCGGCGGCGCGCTCCTCGGCCCGGAGGACGGAGGAGCCGCTGCGCACGGTCACCTGAACGGCGTAACGGTGGGCGGCGGCCCGGGTCTCCTCGTGCTCGACCTCGACGACCACGTCGTCGACACGGGGGAGCCAGCGCTCGAGCCGGGCCAGCCGCTCCGCGGCGTGGGGCTCGAAGTCGTCGAAGAGGGATGTGTGGTGGGTGCGAATGGTCAGGTTCATGCCCGATTATAGGCCGGGGCGGCGCAGGGCTACAGCCGCCGGTTTCCGGGGTTTAACAGCCAAACTCCCTGCTGTTGGGGCTTCCAGGCGCCTGCCTGCACACGGAGGGGCGGCATCGCTTGATGACCGGCGCCGTGCGCCATACTGACAGTGGCTAGATACCCCGCAGGGAGGTCGTCATGGAGCAGCCAAAACACAACGAGCTCACTCCCGAAGAGCGGTACGTCATCGAGGGTAAGGGGACGGAGCCCCCGTTCACCGGCGAGTACGACGACTTCTACCAGCCCGGCACCTACGTCTGCCGCCGTTGCAGCGCGCCGCTGTACCGCTCCGACGACAAGTTCGACGCGCACTGCGGCTGGCCCGCCTTCGACGACGAGATCCCCGGTGCGGTCACTCGCCTCCCGGACCCCGACGGCCGGCGCATCGAGATCGAGTGCGCGAGCTGCGGCGGCCACCTGGGCCACGTCTTCCTGGGCGAGCACCTGACGGAGAAAGACACGCGCCACTGCGTGAACTCCCTCTCGATGAGGTTCGTACCGGTCGGATAGCGCTCGACCGCGGCCGTGTGGCCGTCGTTCAGGCCGGGCGGGCGATGTACAGTGGTCGCGTGAACGACACCGACACCCAATCGCGCGGCGGCCATCGGTGGTTTGCGGCCGTGTACGACCGCCTGCAGAGCCGCGCGGAGCGCGGTCCGATGGGCCGCGCGCGCCGGGAGTTGCTGGCCGGCGTGCGTGGCGACGTGCTGGAGATCGGCGCGGGGACCGGCGCCAACTTCGAGCACTATCCGGCGGAAGCGCGGGTCGTAGCCCTGGAGCCGGACCCGCACATGCTGAAGCGCGCGCGTGCGCGGCTCGAGGCGCTGCAGCGCACGAACATCGAGATCCGGCTCGCCCCGGCGGAAACCCTCCCCGTAGAAGACGCCTCGTTCGACATCGTGGTCTCTACACTCGTGCTCTGCACCGTCAGCGATCCGGCACAGGCGCTGGCCGAAATACGTCGCGTGCTGCGACCGGGTGGGCGGCTGCTGTTCATCGAGCACGTGCGCGGGACGGGCGTGCTGGCGCGGTTCCACGACCTGATCCGGCCGGCGTGGTCGTGGGTGAGCGCGGGCTGCCAGATCAACCGCACGACGGAGCAGGCAATGCGCGATGCCGGCTTCGACGTGACGATCGAGCAACGCACGAAGGCGATGCCCATCCTGCCCGTCATCATCGGCACCGCCAGCCCCCGGTGACCGCCCACGGCATGAACATGCGCATCGTTATCGTCAGCACGCCGCAGCAGCGCGACGACGCCTTCGCCGTCCGCATCGCCGTCTTCGTCGGCGAGCAGGGCATCTCTCGCGAGGACGAGCTCGACGAGCTGGACGCGACGGCGGTGCACTGCGTCGGCTATCTCGCCGGCAAGCCCGTCGCGGCGGGGCGACTCATTGTGAACGACGGTTACGGCAAGATCGGCCGCATGGCCGTGCTCAGGGAGCATCGCGGCACCGGGCTGGGCGCGCGCGTGCTGGAGGCGCTGGAGCGCGAGGGCGCAGCGCAGGGGCTGGCGGAGTTCCGGCTCAGCGCGCAGCTCACCGCCCGCGGCTTCTACGACCGGCTGGGATACACGGCGGACGGCGACGTGTACGACGAGGTCGGCATCCCGCATATCGCGATGGTGAAAAGGACATCGGCCTAGTTTCCGCTCGTCGAACCCCCGCGGACGCACCAGGCTCGCGCGCTGGAGGAGATCTTCGACAGCTCCTCGGTGTCGGGTATAGAGAAGTCAACGTAATAGGCATTGGCCGAACTCGAAGTGCCTTCGGTCGAGCTCCAAAAGCGGACGCCCGCCACCGTGAATGGATGCCCGGGAGGAAGCATGATGTCTGGGGCCGGAACGGAGGGATCGACGATGCTGCCGAGCTCCGCGGCCGTGGGCAGGCGCCATCCCTTTCGGCCCCCCACGGTCCTGACGAGGCAGTTATTGAACGCGCTGTCCCAGTCCCGTAGTGCCGCTGATGGATCCCGATCCCACACCAACCCGGTCTCGCGATCCAGCGCCCCGATGCCACCTAACACGCATTCGAATCGTGCCGAGTTACACGTGTCGCCGGCATTATCGGCCGCAAGTGTGCGCGTCCATGCGGGCTGCTCGTCGGGCCGATCGACGAAATAGCCGCCCCCGGGGCCCCGCACGCACCATGCGGCCGCGACCGAGAACGCGTCCGTCCCGTAGCGCGGCTTCGCTAGCTCTTCATAGAAGCCGCCGAACAGCGCGATCGTCTGCATCAGCTGGCCGTCCCCGCGGTTTGGCGTTGTGGTCCAGTAGGGGCCGCCGCTGACGTCTTGGAACGGGAGGCCGTCCGGAAGGTTGTCGTCGAGGGATTCATCGACGAGGGAGTAGAGCTCGTTGAGCGCCGGCAACCTCCAGCCGAGACGCCCCGCGTAAATGTTTGCATTGCACGTGTCGCTGGCCGTGCCAAATGGGACGAAGCTCTCGACAGGGTTGCGTAGCCAGACCAGGCCCGTCTCGTGGTCCAACACGGCCTGATCCGACATCACGCAGGTGAATCACTGCGAAGCGCACCCGCCGCTGGACGACAGCGTTTTCCCCCACGACGGCAACAGCTCGTCGAGCGTGCGCATGGTTGATCCCACGGGCCCCGGCGGATCGAGCGGGCCCGCGGTCGTCGCGCGCGCCAGGGCCAGGACAGCGAGCAGTGCGAGAGCGCCGGGCCCAGCCGAGCTTCTGGAGCATGCTGGCCTCCCATCGAGCGAATAGCGGGGATGAGGCGATACTACGATAGCAAGGAGGCGCGCGACAATACGTCAATTTGACGCGGGTGCATCTGCCGCTCTACGGACACATGCCGAAGAATTGCAGCATCAGCAGCTGGTCGCCGGAATTGATGGGACCGTCCTTGTTCAGGTCGTAGTTCGCCAGCTTGGCCGGCGGCGGCATGCGCAGGTACTCCTGCAGCAGGAGGAGCTGGTCGCCGGAGTTCACCTTCAGGTCGTTGTTCAGCGAGATCGCCTCGCAGCCGTCGGTACCGCCGTCGGTGTCCGTGTTGGCATTTCCCGGGTCGGATGCGTAGCCACGGAACTCCAGCCCGTCCTTCAGCCCGTCGTCATCGCTATCCATGTCCGCGTCGTTGGGATCGAGCGCGTCCGGCAGGCCGTCGCTGTCCGCGTCCGGCCCGACGATGGCGGGCGGCCTGCTGGCCGGATCCGTTGGATCGGAGCCAAGGGCGCACTCCGCGCCGTCCGTCACGCGATCGCCGTCGGTGTCGAGCAGCACGGGGCTCGTGCCAGACATGCCCGGGGTGCACGGCGAGGGCCCACAGGGGCCAGGCGTGGGGCCCGGGCCGGGCGTTGGCGTGGGGCAGGGCACGACGAACTCGTCGGTGTCGGGCATGCCGTCGTTATCGTCGTCGGTGTCGCACTCGTCACCCGGGTAATCAGAGTCCACGCGGTTGAGATCGTCTGGGTGCAACCCCTCGCCGCTGATGAAATCGGCGTCGCTGTTCTCCTGGAAGGGGTTGTAGCGAAGGGGACAGTTATCGACGTAGTCCGTGATGCCATCGCCGTCGGCGTCAAAGATTGGCGTTGCGGTCGGCGTAGGCGTGAATGTCGGAGGGAACGTGGGCGGCGGCGGCAGGCCCCAGTCGACCGTGGCACCGAAGCAGGGCCCGGCCGTCTGGTTCACCGGATTGCAGCTCATCAGCTCGGTGCCGGTGTCGTCGAAGACGTTGACATCGGAGAGCGTGAACGATGCCGTCTGGAAGGGCCCGATGGGCCCGGAGCCGTTGTACAGGACCGAACCCAGTGTGACGTGGCCCGGTCCGTCAGGCAGGTTGATGGCGCCGGGCGCGAACCCCGTCGAGCACGAAAGGAGGGACACGGAAACCGAGGGATTCGGGTCTTCATCCCGCGCGGGCGGTGGCGGCGTACAGCTCCAACCGGGGCCCGCGACGGCCTGGTTGAAGTCGGGATTGGAGTCGAGGTTCGTATCAACCACAGTGGCCGGGTTGAACAGATCCTGGCGGCTGTTCGTCACGCGGAAATTGAAGGCGGCGATGTTGACAGGCGAGCCCGTCGAGTTACCGACCGTGACCCCCATCGAGAATCCGGACGCGAAGAAGGCGCAGAAGGTCTGCGTTCCCGCAGTCGCACTGTCGCAGTCCAGCGCCATGTGCACAGTGCCAGTGGTGTCGTTGGAGCCGTGGTACAGCTCGGCGGATGCACGCGAGTTCACACGGTTGTACGGCAGGCCGGTGATGGCGATAGCGAGGCCGGCGAAGACACCGGCGGCCACCAGGACGCCCAGGGTTCGCGCTCGCGGCATGTAGGTCCCTCCTACGGGCACGGACCGAAGAATTTTATCATGAGTAGCTGATCGCCGGCGTTCACGGCGCCGTCCTTGTTGATGTCGAAGTTACGGAGCTTCGCGGGCGGCGGCACCCGCAGGATCTCCATCACGAGCAGGAGTTGGTCGCCCGCGTTCACGGCGTTGTCGGTGTTGAATGAGGCGGCTTCTTTGCCATCACCGCACGCGTCACCGTCGGTGTTCGCGCTGATCATGCTGGTGTTGTAGTAACGGAACTCGATCCCGTCCATCAGCCCATCGTCGTCGGAGTCCTTGTCGGCGCTGTTCGGGTCGAGGGCGTTGGGCACGCCGTCAAGGTCAGCATCGGGCCCGACGATGGCGGGTGGCATGCTCGCCGCATTCGCGGGATCGGAGCCCAGCAGACATTCCGCGCCATCCAGGAAGCGGTCGCCGTCGGTGTCAGTCCGGATCTGGCTGGTGGCAGCCGACGCACTCGCACACGGCGGAGTGCCGAGGCCGTCGAACTCCACGAAGTTCGAGATGCCGTCGTTGTCCATATCGGTGTCGAAGCAGTTGGCGGTCTCGTCTGAGTTCGCCCGCGTAAGGTCGTTGACGGCGTAGACAGGCAGATTGCTGATAAGGTTCGCGTCGCTGTTGCCGCCGCCTCCCACACAGCCACCCGCCTCAACGAAGTAGATCGTGGCATCAAAGCACAATCCAGCAACCGTGATGACCGGCCCGCAGCTCGCGATCTCCGCGTAGGTGTCGTCGAATAAGGCGACGTCGCTGAGGGCCAGGCTTGCAGTCGCGACGCCCGGCGCGACGTCAGCGTAGTGCACCGTGGCGAACCGCCGATGGGAAGCGTCCGCCGGCAGAATGGCGGCGGGCAACATCTCAAAGCAGCTCAAGAATGAGGTGGCCACCGCGGGGCTGGGATCGGTATCGGGGTTGGGTGGCGGACCCGAGCAGTTGCCGGATGCGAGCACTCCGTCGTCCACGTCCGGGTTGCCCTGCGCGCCCACGTTGAAGTTGGGGAATGGACGCAGGAGCGTCTCGTCGGTCGTGAGCTTGAAGTTACCGGCGCGCAGAGTGGTGGCTGATGGGGTCGAGTTGCCGATCGTGACGTCGACGTTGATGACCTGTGTGAATGCGCCGAAGGTGCATTCGTCCTGCGTGTCCGGGGCGTAGGGGTCGCAGTCGACGGCGATGTGCACGAGGCCGGTGGTGTCCACCGGCCCGTGATACAGCTCGGCGAAGGCGTGGTAGTTCACACGGCCGTACGGCAGGCCGAGGATGACAGCCATGGCGCTGACCGTGAATCCGGCCGCGACGAGCAGCAGCGACGATCGAATCATACGAGTCCCCCGTAGGGTCGATCGTACACCAGCATGTCAAGTAGAACAGCGAGCAATCTGCAGGGTACGCGCTTCACCCGCGGGCGGCGCGGGCCTATACTAGCGCCACCGCCGGACGCGGGGAGCAAACGGACGAGGCCGGTCATGAGCGACAACTCCAACGGCGAGCACGCATTTCGCGCCGATACCGGGACGCACGGCGGACCCCTCGCGGGCGTGCGCGTACTGGAGTTCTCGGAGATCATCGCGGCTCCCTTCGGCGGCATGCTGCTGGCGGATATGGGCGCCGACGTCATCAAAGTGGAGCCGCCGCTGGGCGAGCCGTGGCGCGGCTTCCAGCCCCTGGGGCTGCGCGAGGGCCGCGGCTACATCTCCCTGAACCGCGGCAAGAGGGGCATCACGCTGGACCTGACGACGCCTGAGGCCCGCGAGATCGCGCAGTCGCTGGCGAAGCGCGCCGACGTCGTCATCATCAACTACCGCCCCGACGTGCCAGCCAAGCTGGGCATCGACTATGCGACGCTCTCCGCGATGAACCCTCGCCTCGTGTACTGCGACAACACCGCGTTCGGACGCAAGGGGCCGTACGCGCACCGCCCCGGCTATGACCTCATCGCCCAGGCCCTCACCGGCCTCATGACCGTCGAGGGGCGCCGCGAGGAGAGCGGCGTGCCGCTGCTGAACGCGCTCCCCTCGGCCGATATCTCGACCGGGCTCGCCATCGCCTGGGGGATTTGCGCCGCGCTGTACTCGCGCGAGCGCACCGGCCGCGGGCAGTACATCTCGACGTCGTTGATGGCGAGCGCGCTGTCGATCCAGAACACGCGGCTGATGTCCATCGAGGCGGTCGACACGGAGCCGCGCGAGACCGCCATCACAAAGATCAACGAGCTGCGCCAGCACGGCGCGCCGTACAAGGAGCAGCTCGACGTCATCGCCGGCGTTCGGCCCGCCCTCGGCAACATCTACTACCGCTGCTACCAGACCGGCGACGGCTTCATCGCGGTGGGGTGCCTGAGCACGCCGCTGCGACGGAAACTGCTCGGCGCGACCGGCATCGAGGACTGGCGCGTCGGCAAGCGGCCGGACGAGATCGACTACACGGACCCGGAGGTGCTGCAGTTCTGCAAGGGGCTGGTGGCGGAGGCGGAGTCGCTGTTCCGGTCGAAGCCGACGGCGGAGTGGCTGCACATCCTCGATAACTCCGGCGTGCCCGCAGGGAAGGTGCAGTTCACGGAGGAGCTGCTGGAGGACCCGCAGGTGCTGGAGAACGGCTACATCACCGCCTTCGACCATCCCCTGATGGGTCCCATCCGCATGGCAGGCCCGATGATCCAGATGAGCGAGACCCCGCTTTCCCCGCAGGGCCCCTCGCCGACGCTGGGCCAGCACACGGAGGAGATCCTGCGCGAGCTGGGCTATGATGATGAGCGCATCGAGGCGCTGCGGGTAGCTGGCGTGCTGGGACAGGCGCAGCTGGCGGAGTAGGCGCCGCGGCTTCGGCCAGCGTTGCGGTTGTGTGGCGGTTCGGGCGGCAGGACGCGCGTTGAGCCGAACGGCCCTACTGGCCGGGCGGCGGCGTCCGCGACACTGGAAGGGATCGAGGTGCGCGATGGCGAACGGCACGCAGGAACCCGCGAAGTTCCAGAACATCGAGCTGGCGTTTCGTACCCTGAAGCAGGAGTGCACGCGCTGCGCGTCGGAGCTGAAACCGGAGTGGCAGTTCTGCGCCCACTGTGACGCCCGCCTGGCGACGGAGTGCCCGTCCTGCGGCGTCCCCCTGCCCCCCGCAGGCGCCTCCCACTGCGGCCATTGCGGCCTCGTGTTCCTCCGCCAGGTCTGACGCCGGAGTTCCGCTGTGAACCGCGCTGCCCTCCAGTACTAGCGGGGCTTCAGCCCCGCCGAATCCGCGCTTCCACAAGCGTGCCGCCGGAATACGGCCACACGCCGCCGCTGAGACGCGGTGTGTTCCGCCAGCGCTTCATTCGCGCGACTTCGTGCTCGACCATCTTCGTCACCCAAGAACCAGCATCGTGTAGCACGCAGCGGGTCGGAAGCACGCAGGTCGTTCCCACACCCAGTACTAGCGGGGCTTTAGCCCCGCCGAATCTCCGAATCGGCCAGCACACCCCCAACGTAAGGCCACGAACCCTCGGCCGGAATCAGGCCGGATCGCACCGGATTATCGATGATGTACGCGGCGATCTGCCTGGCGTCGTCACCACGCCGGACAATCCGATCGTAGAAGCCGGGCAGCCACAGGTACTGTCCCGTCCGACGCCTGTACTCGAATCCCGGCCGCTATTTACACGCTGCCACGAACTCAACCACATCAGTGTCCGGCTCCTCACCCTGCACCAGGGCATGCACATGGTTGGGCATAACCACATACGCCAGCAGTTGATGCTTCGTCTTTCGCGCCGCGTCGAGGACGGAGCGCGCCACTACGTCGGCAAGTTCACCCACTAGCAATGCGCGGTGTTCATTCGTGTTGGACACGATGTGATACGCGTGGTCGCCGTCATAGGAGAAGCCTTTGAGACGCGGTGTGTTCCGCCATCGCTTGATTCGTGGGACTTCGTGCTCGACCATCTTCGTCCCCTGAGAACCGCCAGCTTCTACCGTTGGTTCATTCGGAGGGGCTAAAGTCCCTCTAGTACTGAACTGGAGGCGTCCCCCTGCCCCCCGCCGGGGCGTCCCACTGCGGCCACTGCGGCCTGGTGTTTCCTCCGGCAGGTCTGAAGCCGGAGCCCCGCTGTGACCGCGCTGCCCTCCAGTACTAGCGGGGCTTCAGCCCCGCCGAATCTCCCGAGTCGACCAGCACACCTCGAG
The DNA here is from genome assembly GCA_016213125.1 of Chloroflexota bacterium. GTDB lineage: Bacteria > Chloroflexota > Dehalococcoidia > DSTF01 > JACRBR01 > JACRBR01. The sequence goes on from JACRBR010000264.1 coordinate 10,456, forward strand.
CCTGAGGCCACAATTCCTCGACCGAGATCCGACCGGAACGCGTCCGAATCCCGATGATCGTCGCCGTTATCGCTCGGGTCGTCGAGCACGAAAATGATCGCGCCAAAGGCCGCTCCGACAAGGACGGTTTCAGAGGCGAGCACGCGGCCAAGGTCACCCTCTGTGAGCTCAGAGGTTCTCTCACCTCTTAGTGCCATCCGAGACGTACGCTACACCACGTCCGGAAGCCGGTCCCGCAGCGCATCCACCAGGCCCGCCACCGGCACCCGCACTTGCGCCATGCTGTCGCGTTCGCGGATCGTGACGGCGTTGTCCTCTTCGACGGTCTGGAAGTCGACGGTTACGCACAGCGGCGTGCCGATCTCGTCCTGGCGGCGGTAGCGCCGGCCGATGCTCTGCGCATCGTCGTACTGCGTCATCCAGTGCTTGCGGACGAGCGCGTGCACTTCACGCGCCTTCGGCGTGAGCTTCTCGTTGCGGGAGAGCGGCAGCACCGCCACCTTGATCGGCGCGAGGGCGGGGTGCAGGTGCAGCACGACGCGCTTCTCGCCCTTCTCGTCGATCTCCTCGTCGTACGCGTCCGTCATGAAGGCCAGCATGCACCGGCCGACGCCCAGCGCCGGCTCGATGACGTGCGGCACGATGTGCTCCTTGCGCTCCTCGTCGAAGTACGAGATCTGCTTGCCGCTGGAGCTGGCGTGCTGCGTCAGGTCGTACGCGCCGCGGTGCGCCACCCCCTCCAGCTCGCCCCAGCCCATCGGGAAGAGGTACTCGAAGTCCGACGTCGCCTGAGAGTAGTGAGACAGCTCCTCCTTCGCGTGGGCGCGCACGCGAAGATTCTCCATCTTCAGGCCGAATCGCGCGTACCAGTTACGGCGCTCTTCGATCCACTGCTCGTGCAGCGCCAGCGACGTCTCCGGATAGCAGAAGTACTCCATCTCCATCTGCTCCAGCTCGCGCACGCGGAAGATGAAGTTACGCGGTGTGATCTCGTTGCGGAACGACTTGCCGATCTGCGCGATGCCGAACGGCAGCTTGCGGCGCATCGAGTTCAGGACGTTCTCGAAGTTCACGAAGATGCCCTGCGCCGTCTCCGGCCGCAGATACACGGTCGCGGCGTCGTCCTGCACCGGCCCCAGGAACGTCCGCAGCATCAGGTTGAACATGCGCGGCTCGGTGAACTGCCCCCGCTGGCCGCAGGTGGGGCAGACGTCCGACTGCAGCTCGTCCTCGCGGAAGCGGGACTGGCAGTTGCGGCAGTCGACCATCGGGTCGACGAAGGTGTCGACATGGCCGCTGGCCTTCCACACCTGCGGGTGCATGAGGATCGAGGCGTCGATGCCGACGATGTCGTCGCGCTCCTGCACCATGGCCCGCCACCAGGCGCGCTTGATGTTGGCCGTCATCTCGACGCCCAGCGGTCCGTAGTCCCAGGCGCCCTGCAGGCCCCCATAGATCTCGCTGGACTGGAAGATGAATCCGCGCCGCTTGCACAGCGAGACCAGTGTCTCCATATCGAGGCGCGGCTTCTGGGCGTCTGGATCGAGTGTCACGGCGGAACCTCCCGCCCTCGCAGAGTCGCCGAATGGAGACCGGCTGGGCGATGACTCTCAGCGGTGGATACATGTAGGGGCGCAGCCTGCTGCGCCCGCGGGTGACAGATTACCGGCGCCGCTCCCGACAGGCGAGCAGAACGAGCCGGCGGCCCGCCTTCCCTTCGCACGCCGCACCTCTCACGTCAGATCCCGCTTCCCGCCTCAACCTCCCCGTTTGACGCCTTGATCCCGCCGCCCTACCCTGCCACAAGCGGGCTACGACGGAGGCGCTGTGCAGGAGCACCTGAAGCTGGTCATCATCATCGCCGCGGACGCGGACGCCGAGAAGCTGACGCGCAAGCTGGTGGAGCAGGGGTATCCGGCGACGAAGGTGAGCAGCACCGGCGGCTTCCTGCGCAAGGGCAACGCCACCATCCTCTCCGGCGTCGAGGCCTCCGAGGTCGACTCCATCATCGCCATGGTCCGGTCCGAGTGCTACGCCCGCAGCGAGTACGTCCCCGTCCAAACGCTGCCGTTCTTCGGTGAAGGCTCCGTCATGCAGGAGCCCATCGAAGTCCGCACCGGCGGCGCCATCGTCTTCGTGATGGACGTCGAGCGGTTCGAGAAGACCTGAGTCGCATCGAGGTGGTGAATTGGGTGAAATGCCGCGCAGATGAGTAAACCAGACGACCGGATGACGTTCGATCATCTTGGCATTGGCGATGTTCTCAATCGCTACCGCCTGGCACTGCCTGTGAATCAGCGCGAGTTTTCTTGGGAAGAAGAACACGTCCGCGACCTGTTCAGCGACTTGACGGGTGCCATTGCGGAGGCGGGCACGTATTTCCTCGGCACGATTGTGCTAACGCAGGGCGAGGGTGACGAACCAGAGGTGTCTGACGGCCAACAAAGGCTCGCAACGATCACGATCTTGCTGGCAGCAATTCGTGACTATTTCCATGGGCGCAAGGACGACACGGGTGCAATCGCTGCAGCCGTTCCTTATGGAAATAGACCTGAAGACGACCAACGCCGTTCCGAAACTGCGCCTGAACGTGGACGACAATGAGTTCTTCACGCGGACTATCCTCCCTGTTCCCGGGGATCCTCAGCGAAACCTGGCGCCAACGCGCGAATCGCACCGGCGCATCCAGAAGGCGGCAGAGCTGGCATCACAGCACGTCGCCGACATCATCAAGCCGTACACGGCAGAAGCGCAACGCGTTGCCCGTCTTGTCGAGTGGGTTGAGTTCGTAAAGGGTGACGCCCTGGTGATTCTCCTGCGCGTCCCGAGCCACCTCAACGCCTTCGTGATGTTTGAGACATTGAATGACCGCGGGTTGCGAGCTTCGCAGGCAGACCTGATCAAGAACTACTTGCTGAGCCAAGCCGGGAACCGGAAGGCAGAGGCGCAGGCGAAATGGGCGGCCACGGTAGCTACTCTTGAATCGATCGGCCAAGGAGAACTTACCGTAACGTACCTACATCACTTCCTGATAGGTAAGTTTGGCCCGATGAGGGCGAGCGAGGTATACGAAAAAGTCCGCCTTCTCGTCGACACGTCTGCACGTGCGCTCGAGTTTACAGATGAAATATCGTCCGCGGCTCAGGACTATGCGGCCCTATGGAGCGATGCACACGCCAAATGGAACACCTACGGCTCGACAACGCGAAACTACGTTGCCACGATAAACCGTGACCTTCGCGTGGAGCAGATTCGGCCGTTGATGCTTGCTGTTGCTCGCCACTTCGACATGAAGGAGGCGCAGAGGGCTTTTCGTCTCTTCGTGTTCTGGTCCGTGAGATTCCTGATCGCTGGTGGTCGTGGTGGCCTCTTGGATCGGAATTATTCGGTAACGGCCCAGGAGGTGACCAATGGGAAGATCACGACGGCAAAGGGATTAACTGACGCCCTGCAGCAGATCATCCCCAATGACACCATCTTTGAGGCTTTGTTCGCCGAAGCACGGGTGTCGCAGACGCAATTGGCGCGATACTACCTACGGGCCCTGGAAAGAACCGCGAAGGGCCAAACTGAGCCTGAGCTGATACCGAACGACGACGAACAGGTAGTCAATCTAGAGCACGTACTGCCCAACAATCCCCAGTCCTTCTGGCCCGATATTGACCCAGAAACAGCAAGCGCGTACTGGCGGAGGATTGGCAATCTAGTACTTCTTCAGGCAACGGTGAACTCAAACATCGGTAACAAGCCATTCGACGAAAAGAAGAAGGCCTTTGCCAAGTCCGGCTTCTCGCTAACGTCGGAGGTGGCAGCTCAGGCGAAATGGGGTGTCTCGGAGATCGAGGAGAGGCAGCAACGGTTGGCCAAACTGGCGGTAAAGACTTGGCCCGTAAAGTGAGCAGCTGAGTTGTGTCGTTGCGCCTTCCTGCTCGACACTCACAAACCCTCTACCAACGCGCTTTGTGCTCCTCGATCCACCCGAACACGTCGGCGATCTCGATCGTCTCCCCCGTGTCCGGCACCACCGTCCCCGAGTAGCGCCCGAACATCTGGTGCACCTCCGACATGAGGATGCCAGTCTTCGCCTTCGCGACGCGCTCGTAGAACGGCACGAACCGCAGGTGCACGCGCTTTGACCTCGAGCCGATGCGCCATGGCTTCATGAAGTCGCGCTCGTCGTAGGCGAACGGGATCCCCTCGCCAATCTTCGACAGCAAGCCGTAGAGGCAGATGCCGTTTTCGGTCATGCCGGTGCCGACGGTCCACTTCGCGCCCAGGTTCAGGCCCAGCGTGCGGCCGTCGGGGAGGCGTGTGCTCAGCGCGCCCCAGTTCCAGGCTGTGCTGTACTTCCACACACCGCGCCCGAAGTCCAGCACGCCCCACGAGCTGCTGCGCTCCAGCCGGAACTTCTCCTTGCCGAGGAAGATGTTGCCGTGGACGGGCAGCGTGTTCTGCTTCGACGTGAACTGGAAGCGGTCGCGGCTCCACGGGATGACGACGTTCAGCGTCTCGTGGCCGCGGCGCTGTTCGGCCAGCAGGTCGGCGTGCAGGTCCACTTCGCCGAAGTCCGGCCAGTCGACCTGGATGCGCGTGCCGCGCGGCGTGTCGAGCAACGCCACGCGCCGCTCGCCCTGGTCGAAGACGATGCTCTCGCGCACCGTCGGCGGCAGGTCGAGGGCGCCCGGCGGCAGGATCGCCGTCCGCTCGATGAAGCGCCCCTGGGCGGCGTGCGTCTCGAACTCCAGCAGATACACGAACGCCAGCACGTAGTGGTCGACGTCGGCGATGGTGGCCGAGAAGAAGACGCGGTCGTCGTGCACCGCCCAGTAGTTCCACCGCTTCTTGCGCGGCTCGTGGCCGGAGAGTTCACATGTGTGAAGCGGCTGCCGGCTCCAGCCGACGGCGTCGCGGTTCAGCCGCCCGCCCGCGTCGCACAGGTCGACGGGGCCGGTCAGCTCGGGCTCGTGCGTGGGTTCCAGGCGTGGCATCGCCGCCAGCTTATCCCACGGGCTGCCTCACCGCAGAGGCGCAGAGGACGCGGAGATTAGGGAGGGATGCCCCTTGCCCGGGACCTCATATACTCACACCAACTGGTCGCTAAACCCTTGTCCCTTGTCCCTTTTCCCTGGAACCTACCGCCCATGGCCTTCGACCCGGCATACGCGACCATCTTCCCCCGCACGACCACGGTCGAGGCTGGCCGCATGCGCATCGGCGAGCTGGACGCGCAGGAGCTGACGCGCGAGTTCGGCTCGCCGCTGTACGTCTTCGACGAGACGGAGCTGCGGGCGGGGATGCGCGAGTACCGGCAGGCGTTCGAGAGCCGTCACGCCGACACCGAGGTCACCTACGCCTCGAAGGCGTACCTCAGCCGCTTCATGGCCGCCGTCTGCCGCGAGGAGGGCATCGGCCTCGACATCGTCTCCGGCGGCGAGCTGGCGGTCGCGCTGGCGGCAGGCTTCCCCGTCGAGCACTGCCACTTCCACGGCAACAACAAGGGCGAGGAGGAGCTGCGCGAGGCGCTGGCAGCCGGGGTGGGCCGCATCATCGTCGACAACGTCCACGAGCTGGAGCTGCTGGACCGCGTCGCCCGCGCGATGGGCAAGGTGCAGCCCATCATCCTGCGCCTCTCGCCCGGTGTCGACGCGCACACGCACGCCAAGACGACCACCGGCACGCTCGACACGAAGTTCGGCCTGCCGATCTCGACCGGCCACGCCGCGCAGGCGGTCGCCGACGCGCAGCGCATGACGGGCGTCGACCTCGTCGGCCTGCATTGCCACCTCGGCTCGCCGCTGTTCGACATCGAGCCCTACGACGAAGCGAACGCCGTCATGCTGTCGTTCGCGGCCGAGATGGTCCGCGCGAACGGCCTGCGGCTGCGCGAGTACAGCCCCGGCGGCGGATTTGCATCGCAGTACGTCCGCGAGCGTCCCGCGCCCGACATCAACGTCTACGCCGAAGCCATCATCTCTTCGTTCAAGCGCCGCTGCGAGGAAAACGGTCTGCCGCTGCCGCACCTGTTCGTCGAGCCCGGACGCTCGCTCGTCGCGCGGGCGTGCGTCGCCCTGTACACGGTCGGCGCGCGCAAGCAGATCGAGGGGCTGCGGACGTGGGTGTCCGTCGACGGCGGCATGGCCGACAACATTCGCCCGGCGATCTACGACGCGAAGTACGAGGCCGTCGTCGTCAACCGCGCGGACGACGACCCCGTCGAGACGGTGACCATCGCCGGCAAGTACTGCGAGTCGGGCGACATCCTCGTGAAGGACGCGCGCCTCCCCGCCACCTCGCCAGGCGACGTGATCGCGATGCCGGCAGCCGGCGCGTACGCGATCACCATGTCCAGCAACTACAACATGGCGCTGCGCCCGGCCATCGTCGTGGTGAACGATGGCAAGGCGCGCCTCATCCGCCGCCGCGAGACGTACGAGGACTTGCTGCGCACCGACGTGTGGGCTGAGTAGTCCGTAGTGAGTGGTTCTTAGAGGCTTCACCCATGCCCGACAACCTGCATGTCCTCATCACATTTGCCCTCGAGGACGATCTCGTCGCCCGCATCCGCGCCGTCGACCCGCGTATCGACGTCACGGTGCTCGGTTCAGAGCAACGGAAGCTCCTGCGCGGCTTCTCGTACCCCAGCGAGCGCGAGCAGGCGGCCGTTGCGGAGGGGCTGCACGGCGCCTTCGGGGCCGCCGACGTGGTGTTCGGTTTCTGGGGCGCCGAGCTGCACCAGGCCTTCACCGGTGCTGGCACGCTGTCCGACGTGGCGCCTCGCCTCAAGTGGATCCAGCTCACCAGCGCGGGCGCCGACCGCCTGCTGGGCAGCGGCTTCATCCAGCAGGGCGTGACCGTCACGACCGTCAGCGGGCTTCACGCGACGCCCATTGGCGAGTTCATCCTGCAGTCGATCCTGATGCTCGCGAAGAAAGCGCCGCAGTACATGCGCTCGCAGGCCCGTCACGAGTGGTCGCGCTTCATGCCGCGCGAGCTGTACGGCGCGACTGTCGGCATCGTCGGCATCGGCAACATCGGCGCGGAGGCTGGGCGGCTGGCGAA